>CAYXRN010000173.1:0-6323 GCA_964467635.1 uncultured Chitinophagaceae bacterium
AAAGACCAAACCGCTAATTATCTAATTAATTCTGAGGCCATCCTTCCGTTTGTTTCAACTCATACCCTTTCGCAGCATAGGCGTCCATCTGTACCTTCCCCACGGGAGACAAGTAAGGGTTGACGTTGCTCAGGTTCAAAAAGGGCAGCCTTCCTGTGTTGACCGTATTCCTGTAAAAGCCTTTCATATCGTCATTATTGGTGCCATCATATACCACTGTTGTTCCATCCAGTTTTACCACGGATATCTTCCCCGCGTTTCCACTGTTTAGTTCGTCGGGCAACTCATCAGGAAAGTTGATCCACCCGCCCGATAACAAGTCCGGATGCAAATCGGTATCCATATTATCCAGCTGATGCCAGCGCTTAAGATCTTCAAACCGGGAGTATTCAAAGGTAAATTCCATTCTGCGTTCTCTCCTGATTTCCCAGATCAAACGCGGAACATCAGGGTTCCTGTCCGGATCATCAGGCAAATTCGACAACTCCAGTGGTGCTGTTTTCTGCACCCCTCTGTCAATGGCGTCCTGTGCCAAGGGCCTATCTCTTATAGCGTTAATGGTTTTGTTCAGGTCGTCCTGGGTAACGGCAGCGCCGCCCAGCGTAGCCAGTTCCGCTTTCGCTTCAATGTAGTTTAGCAACACCTCCGCATAGCGCAATACGGGATAATCAGTTTCATTGTTATTGCTGATAAACGATGAGGGAGGCGTTCCTCCATCTTCCACGATTTTTTCAATGTCCCGGGGCAGGAACTTAACCACATACAGGTAGGAAGCTTTATTCATAATCGTTGGCTGGTGATGAAACGTCGCTTCAAAGCGGGAATCCCGGGTCTTAATCAGGTTGGCGATACTGAAGTCCGACGGGTCACTTACTTCGGAATTCTGCCAGGCTTTACCATCGGTACATATATAGGACTTGATTAACGCGGTTGTAGGTCCTATGGCCAGCGACTCTAATAAATTACAATAGGTGGCCGTTGAATGGGTAACCCCTACAGCCGCGTCATAGTTTCTGTATAAGATCACCCCGTTATTCCCGTTCAGGCTTTCAGAAGTAAAGAGGCTGCGATAATCATTGGAGATCGCGTATTTTCCACTCTGCATCACGATATCCCCTGCGTCTACCGCCAGCTGCAGAAACTTTTTAGCCCGGTCGTTGTTTTGGTAATAATATTTCTGCCATGTGCCTTCTGACAAGGCGATCCTGGAAACAAAACCGGCGACCACATAGCGGTTAACGAACTGGTCTCCGTCGTCCTCTCTGACGTTTTCCATGGCAAATTTCAGGTCATCGTATACGGCATCCATTACCGAATCCCTGGGCGTTCTGGGTTTGTAAAGATCATCCAGGTCCGTATCTTTCACCACATGGTCATAATAAGGCACATCCCCGTACTGGAGCACCAGTTCCCAGTACCTGAACCCTCTGAAGAACCGGCCAATCCCCATCCAGTGGGCATAGGCCTCCTCGGATAAAACATCTTTCATTTTAGTCTTCAGCCGGTCTATCATAATATTTACGGACCTGATCGTTCCCATGCCCCAGATCCGGCTATTGGGAACCGAGCGGGTGAAATTAGACTGGTTCCCCCGGTTCAATACATCGTCACTAAACGTATATCCCATTAATGCCGGGGTAAAACCGGTTCCGAAAGCGGAAAAAAACTGGGGGTAATATTTGTTGGCATAGAGTCGCACATTATCCTCGTTCGTCCATACCGTTTCGTCATTAGCAACGGCTAGTGGTGGTCTTTCCAGGAAATCTTCGCATCCGGTAAAAAGCAAGACGAGGAGACTCAGCAGGTATATATTTCTTTTCATCTTTCTTCCTTTTTTATTTATAAAGTAATTTGAATGCCCATTGATGCCGACTTAAAGGCCGGGTTGGAGGTACCAGTACGGCCCAGGTTATAACCTCTATCATCACGGAGAATGGAGTAACCTGAAATAGCTTCGGGATTAATCGGTAGGCCTCTCAGGTTATCGAAATTAAACCAGTTTTCAATGGAGACGTAAATCCTCGCGTTGCTCAGATGGATGCTCTTTAAGATATTCTCCGGAAGCGAATAACCCAGCGTGATATTTTTTATGCGCATATAGGCCATGTTTAACATGTATCTGGTTTGGGGCCGCATCACATAGCCCTGGTTGGCCCCGCCGAGATTCCAGGCTCGGGGATAAAAGGCATCGGTCCGGTCTTCCTTCCAGAAGTTGCTGGCAATCGCTTCCGGCATGGCCCCTTCTTTGGCGAAAAAGCCGGGAATCGCCAGTTGTCCGCTGCCCCAGATGCTTCGCTCTCCCACCCCCTGAACAAATATCGAAAAGTCAAAGGTCTTATATCCCGCGTCCAGGCGGAACCCGTATTGATAGCGGGGCGTAGAGTTTCCAATAACTACCTGATCACCGGGATCGCCAAAGGTGTTCTTGCCCGGCGTGATGTATCCATCCCGGTTTACATCTACAAATTTCACATCCCCCGGGCTGATCAACAGAATCTGGTTCCCATCTTCAAAATAGGTCTGATAAACCGGATTTTCGCCGGCCTGTTTATTAGTTACCTTGGCGGTGCCGTCATACACAATGGTCGTTTGAACAAAATTGCCGTGTTCATCGTAAACAAAATCCTCTTTTTGATATAAGCGGTCCGTTATATAGCCATATATATCTCCATATCTTTTCCCTGTGCTATAGGTATCGTGAATATCCCTGTCCTTCCAGGGTGTCTTCCAGTCTGCGCTTTTTGTGATAAGGGTAGTGGCATCGGACAAGTTGGCATGTACCCGCAAAAACAACCCGTTGTCAAAATTAAAGGTATAATTGGCGGATACTTCCCATCCCCGGGTCCGCAAATTGCCGTAATTTCCATCCGGCGCATCCGTTCCATAGGTAGCGGGGAGATCGTCTCCCGGAATAATCATATTTCTCGTGTAGCGCTGAAACCAGTCAAAGGTTACACCCAGACGGTTATCAAAGAAACGCAGGTTGGTCCCTATGTTCAATTGTTCTATATCCTGCCAGGTAATGCCGGCTGAAATAGGATCCGGCGTCCCCAGCTGGAAGAATTGTTCGCCATTACCGGACAGCCACGAATTTTTGTCGACATCCATTGTAGCCAGGTAGAGTGAATTCGGCACCGACTGATCGCCGATCAGTCCCCAGGAGCCCCTGATCTTTGCAAAGCTAAAAATGGGATTAAGGCCTTCCATAAAATGCTCCCGGGACAATACCCATCCGCCGGAAAACGAAGGGTACCACCGCCACCGGAGGTCCGCCGGGAACTTTGAGGTAGCATCATACCGGAGATTGGCTTCCAACAGATATTTATCGTCAAAAGCATAATTAAGTCTGCCGAAATAGCCCAATTGTGAATTCCAGTTGGCGCCACCGCCCACGGTCTCTGTACCTACAGCAAAGTTGAATTGCGGATTGTCGTTGTTAATCAATCCGGTTTTATCCGACCAGTGGCTGTTCCATTTGAACGCCTCTATGTTAGTACCCAGCATGAGCTTAAAAGCGTGCTTGTCATTTAAATTTAACCGGTAAGTGGAATAGGCATTGACTGTATGTCTTTGAGAAGCGTAGGAGGACTGGTAAAAATAGGAATCGTTTTTAGTAGTCACATCGGTGACGGGAAATTCGTAAGCGGGATCCCCTCCGGACGCTACGATATTCCCCGCGGAATCCACGTAGATCTGATTTCCTTCTTCATCCAGCCAGTCGATCGGTTTATACCAGGGTAGCTTGGCCTTCCAGGTAGGTTTAGAACTCGTAAAACTATTTAATTCGGAACTGTAGGCATAATCCACCTTCACGTCCCAGTGCTGGTTAATATCTATCGTAGCGCCTACGTCAAACTTAAGGTACCGCTCCCGGTTCTTCGCAGTATTGGCATTCTTAGTCATCCAGTACGGATCCCTGATCTCTTCTCCGTGTTCCTTCGAGCCGGTAGGGAATAAACGGCTCCACCGGTACAGGTAAAGCCAGGGATCCGCTGCAAAACTTTGCAGCGCGTTGGGATATCTTTTATTGTCATCCGCGTACATGGCTCCTCCCCTGATCGTCAGATAACTGTTGACTTTGGTAGAAACATGTAAATTAGCGGTAAGCCTCCTGAAATCATCATGTTCAGCCGGTTTCATCATACCGGATTTATCCAGATAGCCCAGGTTCAGGTTGTACCTGGTATTATCGCTTTTTCCACGCAATCCCAGGTTATGTTTCTGTGAAAAAGCCACATCTTTGACCATCATTTCTACCGGATCGTATATTCTCACTCCGAATTTTTCCCCTCCTTCATAATACCAGTCTCTGTTATAGATCACCGGATCACCCGGAGAGACCTGGCCGCCATACAATTGTTGCCATTGTTTAATCCGTGCGAAGCTCTCCCTGTCGATGCGCCAGAATCCTCCGGCGGGGCCGCTGCCTTTCATATTTTCATGGGCTTCCAATGTATACTCAATCCCGTCTATTCCTGCTATATCAATGTCCTTAAAGGGAGTTTGCCAGGAAAAGTTAGAAGAATAGGTAATCTCCGAGCCGTTGGTCTTGGTTCCTTTTTTAGTCGTAATGAGAATCACCCCAAAGGCAGCTTTGGAACCGTAGATAGAACTTGATGCCGCATCTTTCAAAACCGTGATGGATTCAATGTTATTGGGGTTTACAAACTGAATGCTGGGCACTTCCACATTATCGACCAGAATCAGGGGACTGCTAGAGCCGTAGAGGGAGCCGATCTGCCCACGAATTTTCATAATGGGGGTCGATCCTACCTCCCCGTCCGGAATCTGGATAGATAATCCCGGTACCACTCCCTGTAAGCCGCGAGCCACGTCAGGAATGGGGCGGCTATCCAATACGGCAACATCAACGGAAGTAACCGCCCCGGTAAGATTTTCTTCTTTCTGCGTTCCGTAGCCCACCACTACTAGTTGTTCCAAAGAATGCGCAGAAGGCTGCAGCTTCACATTGTAGGTCGTTTCCGCTCCAACCGTGATCTTCTGGCTTTGAAACCCGACATAGCTGAATACGATTACCGCTCCTTTTTCCGCCCGGATGGAATAATGGCCCTCCGCATCTGTGGTAGTACCCGTAGAAGTGTTAGCTACTTGTACCGTCACGCCTATCAGGGGCTGATTGTCCGTAGCAGAAGATACCAGGCCAGTAATTTCTAATTGTTGAGCGGAAACGGTAAGAAAACATGTTGACAATAAAAGGACGATTGTCAAACCTAGTAGTAGTTTTTTCATATAGAAGACATTTTAATGAGCAAAATGCGTTTTTATGCAACTATTCATCTGTAAAAATATGCATAATAAAACAAAAACCAAAATTTTTGCAACATTTTTTTTATTTTTGTCGGAATCTATCATATATTTACTAACAAAAACGCACAAAAATACCGCTATAATTGATCCTTAATTTTTCATACTTTTGGTTCATAAAACTTATGTTATGCTGAAAGAAGAACGGCAGGCGCTCATTATGAAGCAGATAAACCTGCACAATAAAGTATTATCGGGAGACCTGAGCGAACGGTTGAGCGTGTCGGAAGATACCATCCGGAGGGATTTAAAAGAACTGGCAGAAACCGGCAAAATACTGAAAGTTCACGGAGGCGCTATCGGCAAGTCTTTCCATTACCCTTATCATCATAACAGTGAGGTATATGCGCAGGAAGCGAAGCAGATCATCGCAGAAAAAGCGTTATCCCTGCTCAAGGACGACATGGTTATCCTTACCGGCGGCGGGACGACCATGATAGAAATGGCCAAAAAGATTCCATCTACCCTGCATGCTACCTTCTTTACGATCAGCCCGCTTGTGGGACTTACTTTGGCCAATCATGCCAATTTGAAAGTAATCGGTATCGGTGGAGAGCTTTCGAAAAACTCCAACGTACATATCGGGGCTAGTGTGATTAATCAGCTTTCTGATCTCAAAATGGATTTATGTCTTTTGGGCGCCAACGCCATGTCGGTACGAGAGGGGATGACTGATTCCGACTGGTCGGTGGTCCAGGTCAAGCGGGCGATGATCCATTCCTGTGAGAAGCTAGCCATTCTCAGTATCGCGGAAAAACTCAATTCTGCGCAGCGCATGAAAGTATGCGATCTGAACCTGATTGATTACCTGGTAACAGAACTGGATGTCGACAATCCTTTCCTTTCAGAGTACCGGAATCTTAATCTGCAGTTATTGTAAATATTATCCGGAATCTCATTGGCTAAATCCTTTTCAAATCATACCTTTGCAGTCCATTTTTTTCGGAGAGGTGGCAGAGCGGTCGAATGCGGCGGTCTTGAAAACCGTTGACTGTAAC
>CAYXRN010000174.1:0-6299 GCA_964467635.1 uncultured Chitinophagaceae bacterium
TCCGATTGTCGGTTTGGAGACTACAGAGATGGTTACTGCTATAGAGAATAATGTAACTGGGTTTTTAGATACGGAGCCGGAGAATCTTATTGAAAAGATGGAATTGCTCCTGAATAATAAGGGGCTTGCGGAGAAGATGGGAAAGTGTGCAAAGAAGCAAGCAGAAAAGCGTTTTAATATTAAACGCTTTACAACAGAATGGAAGCAACTCTTCCAGGAGGTTTCTCGCAAGGAAATTATTTTGAATTAAAATTACAGTTGTATAAAATGAAGAAGAGAATTGCATTCATCAGCATCCATGCATCGCCTCTTGCCCTTATCGGGGGCATTGATAGTGGTGGTCAAAATGTATATGTTAGTGAGTTATCGCAAGAACTTGCTGCTTCCGGATACCTTATTGATATCTGTACTAGGAAAGATAAAACGGACCTTCCGGAAGTGATTCAGTGGAAGCCAGGTGTCCGGGTGATACATATTAAAGCAGGGCCATTAAATGCTTTTCCTAAAGAGAGACTTTTGGCTTTTATTAATGAATTTACTCGAAATACGTTCCGGTTTATTTCCAAAAATTATTTGACATATGCGTTGACACATGCTAATTTTTTTATGTCCGCAATGGTTGCCGATGCTTTAAAGAAAAGTCTTGCTATCCCGTATGTAGTTACTTTCCACGCACTCGGCTATGTGAGACGGTTGCATCAGGGAGATAAGGATAAATTTCCTGAGGAAAGGATTAGAATAGAACAGAATATCATTAGAGATGCCGATCGTATTATTGCAGAATGCCCGCAGGATAAAGAAGATATGCTCGCTTATTATGGAGCAGAACCGGGTCGACTTACTGTCATTCCATGTGGATTTAATCCACGTGAGTTTTACATGATGAGTAAAAAAGTGGCACGTATGCGGCTAAAACTGGATCAGAAGGAGAAATACATTTTGCAGCTGGGTCGTATGGTTCCCAGAAAAGGGGTGGATAATGTTATTCGTGCTACAAGTAGACTAGCTGCTTTAGGCCTAAAAGCGAAATTATTAGTGGTCGGAGGCCCGTCTGAAAAAGAAAATATTATCAATGACCCGGAAATTAAACGGTTGCAACAAGTTGCCAGAGAAAATAAAGTTGCAAATAAGGTGATTTTTTATGGCCGTAAAAACAGGTCAGCGCTAAAATATTTTTATGCTGCCGCAGACTTGTTTATTACCACACCGTGGTACGAACCTTTTGGGATCACCCCCTTGGAGGCTATGGCTTGTGGTACACCGGTTATCGGGGCAAAGGTAGGAGGAATACAATATACGGTACAGGATGGGCAAACCGGTTGGCTGGTGCCCCCAAAAGATCCGGATGTTCTGGCCGGTAAGATTTTGGCTTTCTATAAAAACCCGAAACTCATGAGTAGGATGCGAAGCAATGCACTGAGCCGTGTTAATCGATTTTTTACATGGAATAGCGTGGCTTATGCAGTCAAAAGATTGTATGAGCAAGTGTTGGAAGATGCCTATTTTATGCCTGAAGTTGAAAAAGCTGGCTAACAGCTACTCAGGATAATTTTTAAAACAACAGAAAAAGGAAAAAGACCATGAAAGACAATCAGGTTATTCTTGTAACCGGGGGCGCCCAGGGCTTAGGTGCCGCAATTTGCCGGACGTTATCGTGTAAGGAAAATACGATATTGATTGCTGATTTAAAACAAGAAAAAGGGCAGGAGGTAGCAGGAGAAATTTGCGAAACGGGGTGCCGCGCCGAATTTTTTAAAATGGATTTGTGTGATCAAAAGTCTATCTTGGGTGTTTTTCAGTCCATAAAAGGGAAATACGGTACAATAGATGTATTGATCAATAATGCGGGTGTGGATATAACCAAAGCAATTACGGATCTTTCCATTGAAGAATGGGATGGGGTAATTAATGTTAATTTAAGGGCCCCGTTTATAACAACTAAATTTGCGCTTTCCCTTATGATTCCGAGCGGTGGTGGATATATTATTAATATTATTTCTACTGCCGCTTTGAGAGGATGGACCGAGGCTTCTGCTTATCATGCCAGTAAATGGGGGTTGCGTGGTTTTACCCAGTCACTTTATACCGAAGCCAGGAGAGACAATATTAAGGTATCGGCGATTATCGCAGGAGGTATGAAAACCCCTTTTCTGCTGGATAGATTTCCTGATATTGATCAGGCCAAGTTACAAAACCCCGAGAATGTTGCACAGGCGATCCGGTTTATTTTATCCCAGCCTGCCGAAACTATTGTACCAGAGGTAATGGTCATACCTATGCAAGAGACCTCCTGGCCCTGACCGCCGTATAATCCCAATCCCTTTTGTTATAAAAAAACTGATGATGATAACTAATGTAAAAATTAAAAGATGAAGAAGGCTATTTTTTTGGACAAAGATGGCACACTTATTAAGGATATCCCTTATAACATAAAACCGGAGTTCATTGAACTGCAACCAGATTTGATTAATGGACTTAAGAAACTACAGGCTGCGGGTTTTATATTCGTAATAGTTTCCAACCAATCAGGGGTAGCAAGAGGGTACTTTCGGGAAAATGCACTTATAAAGGTGGAAAGCCGAATCCGGGCATTATTACGATCGCAAGACTTATATTTAGAGGGGTTCTATTATTGTCCGCATCATCCGGAAGGGTACCTGGCAGCGTACAGGAAAAATTGCCTGTGCAGGAAGCCGGCTCCCGGTATGTTCTTTGAAGCAGCGAGAGAAATTGACATAAACCTATACCAATCCTGGATGATTGGGGATATCCTCGATGATGTAGAGGCTGGCAATAGAGCAGGTTGCAGATCTGTACTTATCAACAATGGCCATGAAACCATATGGAAACTCTCAGACAAAAGAATACCGGATCTTATGGCCCCTTCGATCAACCGGGCGGCAGATATGTTGCTAATTGTTGAACAAGTACTGCCCTATCCGGAACAAACGGAGCAAAATCACGCTCCTTTAGTGCGCACTTTGGTTAGATAACGACCGATTTAAAATAAAAGCTACCTGATATGAATAAACAAACTCTTATCAGTCAATTTGCCCGCTACCGGGTTTTAGTGGTTGGAGACTTTATGTTGGACGTATATCATAAGGGTATTTCTTCACGTATTGCACCGGAAGCACCGGTGCCGGTTGTTGAAATACAAAACAAACAATATTGCCTCGGAGGTGCCGCCAATGTAGTTTTTAACTTGAAAGCACTGGGTGCACAACCTTATTTTTGTACGGTCATAGGAGCAGATCAGGAAGGAGGAAAAGGGAGACAATTATTAAAGGCGAATAATATTTCTACTTCTTTTATCATTCATAATGCTAATCGGAGAACACTGATTAAGCAGCGCGTTGTATCTGGAGAACAAACCTTGGTTCGCTTTGACAGAGGAACGGTTGCTGCGCTTGATACTGCCGCTGAAGACCAACTGATGCAAATGATCAAGTCGGCTTACAATCATTGTGATGCTGTAATACTGTCAGATTACAATAAAGGAATTTTTACGGATCGGATTATACATTTTTTGTCGCAACTTCGCCGGCAAAGACCGCTGTTCATGGCTGTCGATTCCGGTCGGTTGCAACGCTTCTGTTCTTTACAACCTGATGCCGTTAAGCCTAATTATCCCGAAGCGCTGAAATTATTGCAAAAAAAATCCGGTTTTCAAAAAGATCGGATATCAGACCTTATCCTTCACGGAAAGCCGCTAGGACAGGGTACAGGAGCCGCTATAGTTGCTTTGACGATAGATACAGAAGGCGTATTGCTGTTTCAAAATAAGGAATTTGTTGGCCATATTCCTGCATTAAAAGTACCTCATCCCCATGTCGCGGGAGCGGGAGATACCTTTATCAGTGCTTTTTCCCTTATGCAATTATCCGGAGCCGCTGTTTATGAGTCGGCAGAAGTGGCCATAGCAGCGGCAGGATTGTCTATTCAGAAGCCGGATACAGCCTGCTGTTCGAATAATGAGTTGTACTGCTATTATGTACGTTTAACCAAACAAATTACTACCGTAAAGGAACTTGATACGCTTTGCAATGTTTACCATATGGAAGGTAAATCCATCGTTTTTACCAATGGTTGCTTCGATATTTTGCACAGTGGCCATGTCAATTACCTTAACAGGGCTGCGCGTCTGGGCGATATAATGATCGTAGGACTAAATACTGATGAAAGTATTCATCGGTTGAAAGGAGTCAACCGTCCCATAAACCCTTTATCCGACCGGATTGAGGTGCTCTCTGCGCTTCATGCCGTAACTCATTTGATTACTTTTGGAACACCGGAAAATGATACCCCTTCTGAACTCATTAAAGCCATCTGTCCGGAGGTTTATGTAAAGGGAGGAGATTATTCAAAAAAGGATTTGCCGGAAGCTGAACTGGTGGAAAGTCATGGAGGGGTCGTCCGCATCCTTTCGCATATTCCCGATCATTCTACTACCCGGGTTATACGGCAGATACAACAACTAAACGGGGTCGAACAATAAACAGCAGTATTTATATGGAACGGTGGCAGAATAATAAAAAGATCCTATGCATACGTACGGACAATATGGGCGATCTAATCATGAGTATTCCGGCTATTCATGCCCTAAAGGAAACCTTTTCCTGCAGGATCACTTTGCTTACCTCCTTTGCTGCAGCTTCGGCTGCTGCCTTTATACCCGATATAGCCGATGTACTGTCTTACAATGCGCCCTGGAACAGGCTAAATATCTATCCCGAGGAATCGTTGAAAATCATTAACATCTTGCGAGCGCAGAACTTCGATGCGGCTGTAATCTTCACGGTCTACAGTCAAAATCCTCTGCCGGCTGCCATGTTGGCTTTTATGGCGGGTATTCCGGAACGGCTGGCTTATTGCAGGGAAAATCCTTATGGATTATTGACCCATTGGATCCCCGATAAAGAACCTTACAGTTTTATTCAGCACCAGGTTAAAAGAGACCTCAATCTGGTAAAGGCTGTTGGTGCTGTCACCTCCGATGATCGTTTAACCCTTCATGTTCCAGGGAGGTCGTGGAAAGTACTGGAAAAAAGACTGCTTTCATCAGGTTTAAATTTGCAAAAAAAATGGATCATCATGCACGCCGGCGTTAGTGAAGAGAAAAGAACCTACCCCCGGGAGGGTTGGGTGAAAGCCGGTAAAGGGATTATTGAACGGTTTGACCTGCAATTGGTATTTACCGGTACAGCTTCTGAAGCTGAGCTGATAAAGTTCATCTGCACACGGATTGGGCCTGGTGCTTTTGATTTATCGGGGGGCCTGGATTTAGAAGCCTTTATTACTCTAATCCGTCATTCCACGCTTGTCGTTTCTGTTAATACTGCCACTATCCATATAGCCGCTGCAGTGAATACACCGGTTGTTGTATTGTACGCCCTAACAAACCCGCAACACACTCCCTGGAAAGGAAGGGGGAAGCTACTGTACTATCATCCACCTGAAAAACTAAGAAGTAAGAATATGATTGTAGCAGATGCTTATCGATGTTATTTAGAAGGTATTGCATCAAATGCGTCTCCTGATAACATAGTTGATGCCGTAGAAAGTATACTTAGCTCGGGAAAGGAAATGATATTTCCCGAAGTTATTCAATGAACGTGTTAACTAAAAAAGGTGCGGAAGGCCAGGAAAAACGGAGTGCTGAATAGACAATATTCTTCTGATCTGTATTTTTACGCGTATAACACGCTAATGCCGTCCCGATTGTGTTGTTCGTGAACATTAAACATTTTCGGATATCACGCTGTTCGGGTTGGGCTGAATTTAACTGCAGCAACGTTAATGATATATATCGTCGATGGTTTCTTTAAACTTCTTAGTAATAACTTTTCTTTTTAGCTTAAGGGTAGGGGTGAGTTCTCCTCCTTCTATAGTCCATTCCTGAGGTAAGAGTCGAAAAGCTTTTATTTGTTCAACATGATTGAAATTTGTGTTGAATTGTCGTATTTCATTTTGTATTAATGTTATTACCTGAGGGCTTTGAATAAGATCGGATGACGGAATGGCCTTTGCATTTGATATTTTCAGCTTATCGGCAATTTGTTCCAGATCGGGAACGATAAGCGCAGCGGTAAATTTTCTTTCAGGGCCAACGACCATGATTTGTTTAATGTAAGGAGATTCTACTATTTTAGTTTCTATGGGTAAAGGAGCTACATATTTTCCACCGGATGTTTTGAATAATTCCTTTTTCCGGTCTGTTATTTTTAAAAAGCGCCCGTTGATCAATTCTCCGATATCTCCGGTTTTAAACCAACCATCCTCGATAGCTTCTTTAGTCA
>CAYXRN010000175.1:0-6264 GCA_964467635.1 uncultured Chitinophagaceae bacterium
TACAATGTCGAAAGGTTACAACCGAAGAAAATTTCTAAAAAATACTGCATTTACCAGCATGGGACTGGGGCTGTCCGCTGCCGGTTTCCCGATAATTGGCAACGGTGCTGCTAAAAAAGGCAAAAGAATTGGTATTATCGGACTGGATACTTCCCATGCTATTGCTTTTACCAAAGAATTGAATGTTAAAAAGCCGGAGTTCGTTTCTGGTTACAAAGTAGTAGCGGCGTATCCTCAAGGCAGTCTGACTATTGAGTCTTCCTATTCACGTATTCCCAAATATACAGAAGAAGTAAAAAAGATGGGGGTTGAAATAGTGGACAGCATAGATGCTTTATTGAAAAAAGTGGATGTAGTGCTGTTGGAAACTAACGATGGCCGCCGTCATCTGGAGCAGGCTATTCCGGTGTTAAAAGCAGGTAAAACAATGTTTATTGATAAACCGATTGCCGCATCCCTCGCAGATGCCATCACGATTTTTAAATTGGCAGAACATTATCAAGTACCCGTATTTTCCTCATCCTCTCTTCGGTTTATGTCCAGCGCCCAAGACGTAGCAAAGGGCAAAAAGGGGAAAGTTTTGGGCGCGGATGCCTACAGTCCCTGTAAATTGGAAAAGACACATCCCGATTTTTTCTGGTACGGTATTCATGGTGTAGAAATACTTTACACCGTGATGGGGACCGGTTGTAAAGAATTGGTACGCGTACATACAGATGGCACTGATGTGGCAGTGGGGACCTGGAAGGATGGCCGGATTGGAACCTTCCGTGGTACACGAACGGGCAAACATACTTATGGCGGAACAGCATATTGTGAAGAGGGAGATTCTGTTTTAGGTCCTTATGAAGGGTATGAGCCTTTGTTGAAAGAAATTATCCGGTTTTTTGAAACGGGAGATGTTCCTGTCAAGCAGGAAGACACGCTTGAAATATGCGCGTTTATCGAAGCTGCTGATGAAAGCAGACTTACAGGAGGAGGCAAAGTGAGTTTGGAAGAGATATATAAAAGGGCGGGACGTGAAGCACATGAGCAATTAAAAACCTTTCTATAAAATAGATAAAGATATAACTGAGTAATAATATAATATTCAACGTTTCCTGATTTTAATTTAGTCAGAATCCGTGAGGAAATAGTTTCCACTTCAATCTTATTAACTTCAAACCGACTAAAAATGAAAGATTCCAGAAGAGATTTTATTAAAAAGACGGCGGCTGCATCTGCCGCTATTTCTATAGGGGGTATTTTACCCGGGTTTAGCGCTAAAAGCTATGCTGGTATTATGGGCGCTAATGAAAGAATTAAGGTGGGGATTATGGGAGTCCGGGCGCGAGGCCTCGCTTTAGCAAAAAATTATGCACGCTTGAAAAACTGTGAGATCATTTCAATAAGTGATGTGGAGAAGAACTACATGAATAAATGTATTGGTGTGGTTGATGAAATTCAGGGCTCAAAACCAGAAGCGATTGGTGATTTCAGAAAAGCGTTGGAGTTGAAAGATATGGATGCAATGGTAATTGCCACCCCCGACCATTGGCACGCCCCTGCAACCATTCTGGCCTGCAAAGCGGGTAAACATGTGTATGTGGAAAAGCCTTGTGCACATAATCCACGGGAGGGCGAAATGATGGTCTCCGCCGCCAGAAAATACAACAGAAAAGTGCAATTGGGCACCCAACGTCCCTCCTGGCCTAATGTACAGGAAGCCCTAAAATCCATACATGATGGAGTTATTGGACGTGTGTATTATGCTAAAGGATGGTACGTTAATGATCGACCATCCATAGGCAAGGGAAAATGGGTCTCGGTCCCCAAGGATTTTAATTATGATCTATGGCAGGGGCCTGCTCCGCGGGAACCGTATCGAGATAATATTCAACCATATAACTGGCATTGGTTCTGGAATTGGGGGACCGGAGAGGCGGGTAATAACGCGACCCATTTTGTTGACCTTATGCGTCGGGGAATGAAATGTGATTATCCTTCAAGTGTACGTTCTGTTGGTGGCCGTTACTGCTATGATGATGATTGGCAAACACCAGATACGCAAGTAATGACTTATCAGTTTCCAAACGATACGATGATGGATTTTGAAAGCCGGAGTTGTAATCCTCGTCCGATAGAAGGTTCAAGCGTAGGTGCTGAGTTTTATGGTACAAAAGGGACACTGGTCTTAACAGGTTGGAATGAATACAGGCTATACGATATAGATAATAAACTGTTAAAGGATGCCAGCAATAATGCTAAAGAAATGATAAAAGGTAGCACGATAAGCCCTTCTCAGGCCCTGGACACTTTACATATAAAGAACTTTCTGGATGGAATTCGTAAAGGGACGCCCCTTAATGCGGAAATAGAAGAAGGGTATAAGAGTACCTTATTGGTTTTATTGGGGAACATCGCGCATAGGGCTGGTGATATTTCATTTAAAACCAATCCTGATAACGGCCACATTTTGGATAATGATAAAGCAATGAAGCTATGGAACCGGAAGTACGAACCGGGTTGGGAACCAACGATTTGAAGGTGAAAGTTGAAAGAAAGCAAAGGAGAGGCTTTGATGTTCAATTAAAAAGCATTCATGAGCTTTCTGTGTTTTGTATATCCGTCGAAAGGCTAAGTATGAGATCTCTCATAGTAGGGGTTATATAGGCTATAACGTTATAAATGTATAGCTCATTACGAAAATTCGAAGTAGTTATTAAGTAACGGGTAAAACCACCTGATAAAGGCGGGTTTTATAGGGCACCCTAAATTCAGATTTTTTTAAATGCAACACAAAAAAGTCAAAATATATAACGGCAAGGTTATTACCCCCGCAGGTGTGATTTCTGACGGAGCGATAATTGTTGCCGACGGAAAGATCGCAGAGGTTAGCAATAAAAGTATTGAGGTTCCGGATGCGGAAGAAATTGATGCAAAAGGAAGTTATATTTCTCCGGGGTTTATTGATATTCATGTGCATGGAGGCGGAGACGGCGATTTTATGGATAGTGAAGTTGATGCATTTTTGAGAATTGCTGAATTGCATGCATGTTATGGGACAACTAGCATGGTTCCTACTACCCTTACAAGCGATAAGGAGGGCATTTTGAAAACGCTCTCAGTTTACGAAAAAGCCAATGCACAAAATAACAAAGGCAGCCAGTTTCTAGGTGTGCATTTAGAGGGGCCATATTTTGCCATGAACCAGCGGGGAGCTCAAGATCCACGTTATATCAGGGATCCCGATCCGGAAGAGTATAAGGAAATTATTCAACGGTCTCCGGTGATACGGCGCTGGAGCGCTGCTCCGGAAAGGAAAGGTGCTTTAGAATTCGGGCAATACCTCCGTGAACATGACATTATTGCCGCGATAGCCCATACGGATGCGATCTATGAAGAAGTGAAGAAGGCGTGTGATAGCGGTTACTCTCTCATTACTCATCTTTATTCGGGCATGTCGGGTGTAACTCGTCGCAATGCCTTTCGTTACGCCGGTGTGGTAGAGAGTGCATATTTGATTGATGAGCTGGACGTAGAACTCATCGCAGATGGTATTCATCTGCCGGCTTCGCTTTTAAAGCTAGCTTATAAGATCAAAGGGCCAGACAGACTGGCCCTGATTACAGATGCTATGCGCGCGGCCGGAACTTCTTCTACCAGCGGCATTCTCGGTAGCGTATACAACGGTATGGAGGTAATTGTAGAGGACGGTGTAGCAAAGCTTCCAGATCGCAGCGCTTTTGCAGGAAGTGTGGCTACCGCCGACCGGTTGGTGCGAACAATGGTCCAGCAGGCGGAAGTACCCTTATTTGATGCTATTAATATGATGAGTAGTACGCCAGCGAGGATAATGGGCGTGGAAAAAAACAAAGGAAGCCTGGAGGCCGGAAAAGATGCAGACGTGATTATTTTTAATGATAATATTGATATTCAAAAAACTTTTATTGGAGGTGCACTTGTACACTCCCGTATATAAACCATTATTATTCTCAAGATGACAAAGCCGTTAAGTGAATTTAAAGTTGACCAATTAAAAGTTAAAACCTTTGAAAACAGGCAGCTGATGGGTCATGCCGCAGCTCATGATGTAGTTCAAAGGATAAAAGCGCTGCTGGAAAAGCAGAAGGAAGTAAATATGATTTTTGCAGCTGCGCCTTCCCAGAACGAATTTTTGGAAGCGCTGGCAGCAAGTAAATTAGACTGGAGCAAAATCAATGCATTCCATATGGATGAATATGTAGGATTGAATAAAACACATCCTGAAAGATTTGGAAATTTCCTGAAGAAAAGAATATTTGACAAAGTGCCATTCGCCCAGGTATATTACCTGAACGGAAACCTGGAAGGGCCATACCGGGAATGCCAAAGGTATGCGGAGTTACTTTCGAGATTCCCACCAGACATTGTATGTATGGGTATAGGAGAGAACACCCATGTGGCTTTCAATGATCCACATGTAGCTGATTTTGAGGACCCCCTTATGGTGAAAGTAGTGGAACTAGATGAAGTGTCCAGGCGCCAACAGGTGCATGATGGCTGTTTTGCGAAGATTGATGATGTGCCAACTTCTGCCATTACTTTAACGGTACCGACGTTGACTCGTGCTAAATACATTTATTGTATGGTTCCGGGATTCAATAAGGCAGCGGCTATATCTCATACGTTAAATAATGAGATCAGCGAAAGGCATCCTTCCACGGTATTGCGAAATCATGCTCATGCCATCCTTTATCTGGATAAAGAAAGTGCGTCGGGAATAAAGAAGGTGGACGCGGGAACTGTAAAGGAGACAAAAAACAGAACAGAAAACAGTTAAATATGAAAATAATTGTATCGTTTTTACTAATATGCAGTTTTTTTATGCTAGGATGCAACAATAACAAAAGCAATAACCGTCAAAACCAAAAGACGGAAAAGTTTCAGCTGTTTGTGCTGGCTCCCGGGCATTTTCATGCGGCCTTATTGCAAAAATCCATGTACGAGCAAATAGATTCTATTGTACGTGTATTTGCTCCGAAGAGTCCTGAACTGGAAGCGTATCTCAGTTTGATCCATGAATACAACAACCGTTCCGAGCATCCTACGAGCTGGGAGGAAGAGGTATATACTGGCGCAGATTACTTAGAGAAAATGCTAGAGGCGGCTGCTGGCAAGAAGGCAATTGTAGTGCTTGCCGGAAACAATAAAAAAAAGATCACCTACATAAGAAAATCTATAAAGGCAGGTTTGAATGTATTGGCGGATAAGCCGATGGTGATTACACCGGAAGGTTTTAAAGAATTAAAGGCAGCTTTTGCAACGGCCAAAGAAAAAGGGGTACTGCTTTATGATATCATGACAGAGCGAAATGCATTGACAAATATCCTGCAAAAGCGTTTTGTACATATGCCTGACGTTTTCGGTAAACTGAAGACAGGTGCGCCTGATGACCCGGCTGTTGTTTTTAAAAGTGTACACCATTTCTATAAGGAGGTGTCAGGAAAGCCGGCGCTTCGGCCGGTTTGGTATTTTGATACTGATCAGCAGGGGGAGGGAATAGTGGATGTTACCACTCACTTGATTGATTTAATACAATGGGAGTGTTTTCCCGAAACTGTATTTGATTATCAAAAGGATGTGCAAATGCTTTCTGTGAAACACTGGCCGACTTCATTGACCTTGAAGCAATTTTCAAAAGTTACAGGAGTGGATACTTTTCCCACTTTTCTTCAAAAGGATGTAAAGGATGAAACACTGAATGTGTATGCTAATGGCGAAATAAATTATACATTAAAAGGAATACACACTAGAGTCGGAGTGGAATGGCGGTATGCTGCTCCGCAGGGTCATGGAGACACCTATTATGCTGCTATCCATGGTACAAAAGCCGAGTTAGTTATTTATCAGGATAAAGCACAGGACTATAAGCCGACCTTATATATCAAACCTGCAAATAAAGCAGATGAAAACTGGCAGGCAGCACTTCAGGCCGGGTTGGATAAGATTCATCAGGAATATCCTGGTGTAGAAGTGCAGCCTGAGGGAGACAGCTTAAGAGTGATCATACCGGAAAGGTTCAAGACAGGCCACGAACAGCGGTTTTCCAGTGTGATCAAGGAATACTTACATTATCTAGAAGCCGGACAATTGCCCGACTGGGAGAGGTCCTACATGCTAACCAAGTATTATATCACTACGAGCGCGTTAAAGGCCACTAATAATTAATGAACCATAACGTCTTTTGAATTTAGTTATTAACTGTACGTTTTTTAGCGTACGGCAAATAACAACTACGTAATA
>CAYXRN010000176.1:0-6246 GCA_964467635.1 uncultured Chitinophagaceae bacterium
CCGTTCTTTTGGCAACCTCATACATCATTAAATTCGGCAGGATAGAATGCCCGGGGGCTTCTCTGCCTTTCCCACTACCTATGATGGCTATCACATCGAACAATCCCACTTTACGCCATTCGCCAAAAGCAAGATCATAGGCCTTCTGGTAAAAGTGCTTGGAAAAATACTGCTTGTATAAGGGAAACGCATAGAGGAAAAAGGCAAACTGCTCCAGTGTTTGCGGATGGATTTTCTCCACAGTAGAAGACGAGCGATTTGATGCAGTGTCTCTGCTGGGGTCTCTGTTTACAGGATTGATCAGGTAAAATCCAATCCCAAAGTGAATCAACTGAATGATATCGGGGACATGCTCTCCAACCGGAGGGTCCAATGTGGTATAATATTTCCTAAGGGTAACCAGCGCTTCTCTTTGCTGATCCGTGAGAAACTTAGGATCCACGATGAAAGAAAAATCCGGGTTAAGCACCTTCTTTTTATCGGCAGCGTAATGAATAGTCGCCGGTCGATTAAGATAAGCACTTGGATTAGCCATCAATTGTAAAATAAGTGAAGGCACTTCAAATGAATAGTAAGTTCCGTCTCTCCATGGTGTTCCTCCTACTGCAGAGGGGTGTGAGCCGACTATGCTACGGGAATCGATCATGAAATCCAAAGCCGGCGCAAAGGAAGCCACTTCCTGCCATGCTAACCCGATTGAAAAAGGAAAAGAGATCCCTTGGCGACCTTTTGGATCACGAATATGAATAACATACTGTTTGGTAACGTCTTGCGGGTGGAAGGAAGTGAAGTCACCGATATAATTCTTGATTTTTCCCCGGAACAGCTGCTGGTCATTTTGGTAAACCGTTATTGTAAAGGTTCCGTTTTTTGTTAAAGGTGCAGTAAACCGCTTAGGACCATAGGTGTTATAACCCATTTGATTGACCATAACGGGCTGTTCTTGTGCCTGGCTTGTCAGGCCGAGGAAAGACATCAGCAAACAAAAAACGATTCTATTGCAGCATTTCATGTTCATTTATTTAGTCCGGTTTAGGTAGCACGCTAAGCGATTATTACCTGGAATATAGCCGCGGGAATATGGGGTGCCGGATGGTCGCATCTTATCGTTAACCTTGTTGTCTCTACCGGCTTTTCCAGTTTAATTTTATTCATGGTCTGATGATTATTCTTTTTTTTATAAATAACCTCCTCCTTATCGTCCATTATCACGTAATCTTTCACACAAAAAGGAATGACACTTTCAGGATGTCCTAGCAGGGAGGATTCCAGCGGATGATCATAATCCGTATCAAAAAAGAGGGTTACCTGCTGTACCGTCTTTTTGGTTGACCAATCGATCTTTACCGTGGGCTCCGGGTCATTTAGCGCTGCTGCCCACGCGTTAGTACCCAGATAGGGGCGCACAAAGCCATTAACTATATTCTCCGGTGTATATCCTTTAATGGCCGGTTTAATCTCCATGGCTATATTATTTCCTTCAGGCCGCCTGCGCGGGCACCAAAATTCAAACTTTTCGACGCCCAGCCCCTCGGGCGGATCTTGTATGCCATGGTTGGAAACGGCCTTGTTTTGCCCATTAAAGACGGAGAGAATACCCGTATACCTGTTTTGGCTACCCTGTACTTCTATATTTTCGTTTTTCAGAAGCGTTATAAACACATACTGGTTTTCCGATAGTTCCTGCTTAAAGTCCAGCACTACCTGTTGTTCTCCCTTTTCTACATTAATCTCTTTAGTTTCCAATATCACATCAGGCGTATAGTTGCCCAATTGGCTGCTTATTCTTAATTGCGCGGTTAAAGCAGTAGGTTGCGTGCTTCGGAGGTTTATGGTTATCTCAGGAACAGCTCCTTGAGTTAAAGGCAACATTTGAGCAGCCGACTCTTTTAATGCCATCCAGTCTCCGTTAAAGGGTATTTCCTCCAGCATCAGCGTGGAAGAAGCTGAAATTGTCATATCCTGACTGATGTATTGATCAGTGTTCAAAGCAACGCCCGGGATACTCTGCCCCATTTCATTCAGCGACTGCTGCAAAAGTTGCATCCGGTCTTTCTCCAGGAGATCTTTCGGTTGCACATTCAGTTTTAAACATAATGCGGCAGCCACGGCTGAAACAGGCCCCCCATGCCCACAGGTCACCATTACACGGGTAGAGCCAAACGCGACATGCGACGTGCTGATAATACGGCCGGCAAAAAACAGGTTGTCAACGTCTTTAGAAACAAAACTTCGGTAGGGGATGGTGTAGATCCCTTTGCTGTGCCATTGCGTACAACTGGGCAGCTCGCTGTAGATCCCGTCGGCGGGATGTAAATCCAAGGCCCATCCGCCAAAGGATACCGCATCGTCAAAATGTTGTTGATTGACGATATCCTGTTGTTTGAGCATATACAAGCCTTCAAATCTCCGGCTCTCTCTTTTTCCGGGAATAGTCCCCACCCATTCCAAAGTCAGGTTGTCCACATCCTCAAATTCTCCCGAATTCTTGATATAGTCCCAAACGCCGTAAATAACCTTCCAAAGCTCCCATTTAATCTTTTCGGTTTCATGGACGGTGTCTATCCGTCCGCCATATTCAATCCACCAAAGCCGGCATCCGTATTCGTGGGCATTAAAGCTTCTGTAATTAGGGATCTTTGAAATATCTTTCAAGGCATAAGCCGGGGGAACGAATTTAACCGGATGATCCGTCCGTTTACTGTAAAAATACATGCTATGCCCCAGAAGTTCTCCAAACCCCTTGTCCGGAGCAAATAACTCTCCAAATTCTTCTTTATTTTCCGCCCCCATACGGAAGGCTGCCCCAGCCAGAAAACTTACAATACCATCTCCTGAAGCATCACAAAAAAAGGAACCGTATAAAGAATAGGTCGTGGAATTTTGACTGCAGAACGCTTTAATGTGTTCGATATGACGGGACCCGTTCTTATATACATCGTATACAGCGGTATTAAGCAACAAAGTGATGTTCGGTTCATTGGTAACTTTTTCCAACAAAACAGTATCAAATATGATGGCATTCCCTTCTTTATTACGATATAAATTTTCTACCAATATTTCATCTATTATTCCTCCCTCTCTCGCCCATCGGTTATTATTCCCCATATGAGAAGTAGCCCCTAGCGCCCAAAGCCTTACCTCACTGGAGGCGTTCCCCCCCAGGACGGGGCGATCTTGTACCAATACTACCTTTAACCCTTGTCGCGCCGCGGCAATGGCCGCGCATGTACCGGCCAGTCCTCCGCCGGCAACTACAAAATCCACCCGTAATGCTACCTGTTTACTCTCTCTCTTATGGGTGTGGTCTTCCTTAGTTAACATTTCCTCTTTTTAAACTTAGTTGATTGAATTAATTTTTTGCGTTTCAATATTTCGTCCCTTCCAGGGACGCATTAATGCGCCCAGTATGAGAATCGCAATCCCGAAGATCAATACGACCCAGCCTGAGTCGGCGGAAACAATACCGATGACAACGGTAAGCAATCCGATCAACAAAACGCCAAAAGCGATTACTCTTTTACCCTGCCGGTTATTCGCTTCATCGGCAGTCACTGCCTCCGCTTTAGCACTTTGAACTAATTTTATATACCGTTCATAAGCCGGGTTGACGGGCCTGACAACGGCGAACCATATTTCATATATTCCAAGTAAAACAATGGCGATCCCCACACCCACGATCATCTCCATACTCCGGGAAAGCGCCAGCCCGAAGGCAGGCGTTATAAATTTCAACGACAGGTTGACTGCCAGGCTGACAACAGTAACTGTCAACACCGATCGCCCGGTTTGATTTTTTGAAAACAAACACCAAAGAGGTGGTAAAAACAACGCCGCCCCGGTAATGGCCCCAATGCTAATGACTACAGATACAATGCCTCCCATATAGGGGACCAGCAAGGCTACAACAATGGTAAAAATACCGAATGCAACAGTGGCATATCGGGCCACTTTCACTAACTTCTTCTCTGAACTCTTCGGAAAAACATATTTATAAAGGTCATTAGTAAAAACGCCCGCCGATATATTCAGTGTTGTATTAACCGAGCTGGAGGTTGCAAAAATCATCGCTCCCAGGATCATGCCCAGCATACCCACGGGCAGTGCTACCTTCGCCATCATCAAATACGCACCTTCTGCACCCGTCTGACTTAATCCGGGATCAAGCGTACGGTAGATCATAGGGGGCAACATCCATATGATGGGGCTGACAATGTATAGCGCGCCAAAAAGCCAACCTACCTTTTTTGCATCCCTCGGAGATTTTACCGTGGTATATCTTTGAACGTAAGCCCAGTTCCCGCTCAAGTAAAAGAAGTTGTAAAAAGCAAAAGCGATCAGGAAACCGACGGTATATTCCTGGTTAAAAAAGTGAAAGAAATTATCCGGTGCTTTTTCCAGAAACCCTGAGACACCTCCTACATGTTGAAAGGAAAGCGGAACTACGATCAGCACGGCCGCCGAAAGCACAATGAACTGCAATACATCGGTGACTACTACCGCCCACATGCCCCCTACCGCGGTATAAATGATAATAAGGATCCCCAAAATAATGGTAGTTAACGCTACAGGAAGGCCCGTAGCTACTACCTTTATTTTGGCTACCGGATATAAAAAAGCGCCGGTAGTAAACATGGATAATGTTAAAAAAAGATAGGAATAGATTTTTTGTGTCTGGTAGCCCAGTCGCTGTGTAATATACTCTGCCGCGGTAAGGACACCGGTTTTTTGCCAACGGGGCGCTACGAAAAAACCGATAACAAAACCCGCGATGCACATCGTCCATTGAATAGCCACAGCCACCCACCCGTAATTGTAGGCTATGGCGCCCCAAACGACAAAAGTTCCCGCGGAAAAGAAGCTCATAAAAAGAGATAAACCACTAATCCACCAGGGAACAGCTCCACCTCCCGCGAAAAAAGATTTCATACTTTTTCCAGCCCCGGTAAAAGCAACGCCACAAATCACAACGATCAGGGAAAAGATAACAATCGTAATATAATCGAAATATGCCATAGGTTTATGCTGTTGATAGCAAACCTATCGCTTTCACATACGGATGTCAAACTTTTATCCGGAAAAATCTACGGAAACGTTATCGTAAACGTTTTAATTCATTGTAAAGGTTTCCGAAAACCGTTTTTTTAGTTAGATTTGGCAGAACAATAATATCATTACCTTTAGACCTGATTTAGAAATTATGCGGTACGTTACTATAAAAGATATCGCCCGGGTGCTCAATGTATCTGTCTCTACCGTTTCTCGGGCCTTTAATGATCGTTATGACATTAAACAGGAGACCCGGGAAGTTGTCCTCAAAAAGGCAAAAGAGATGGGATATAAACCCAATCCTATTGCTAAGAAATTGCTTCAAAAGCATTCTTTTAATATAGGGGTCATTGTTCCAGAATTTATCAACTCGTTTTTTCCCGAAGTGATTATCGGGATACAGGATGTTTTATGTGAAAAAAACTACCAGGTGATTATTATGCAGTCTAATGAAAGCGCTGAACTGGAGCTCGCTAATATCATTTCTATGGAAAACAACATGGTTGAAGGACTTTTAATATCGCTGTCTAAGGAAACTAAAAACATCGATTGCCTGGAACGGCTTATTAAGGATAGATTCCCAATTGTGCTTTTCAACCGCATTAACGATGCGCTGCCCGTATCAAAAGTCGTTTTTAATGATTATAAATGGGCCTTATTCGCCACAGAACATCTGATTGAACAGGGCTATAAAAAAATATTCCACTTTGCGGGGCCTACCCATCTTATGCTTATTAAAAACAGGATTAAGGGGTTCAAAAAGGCCATGGAAAAACATAAGATCCCCTATGGAAAAGACCAGATTATTGAAACCGGCCTTTTAATAGAGGATGGAGAAAAAGCCATGGAGACATTGATCGCCAGAGGAAACATTCCGGAAGCCATCTTTGCCACCAATGATCCCACCGCGCTGGGCGCGATCAAGATATTGAAAAAACATGGCTATAGCATACCGGAAGATGTAGGAATCGTCGGCTTTTCCAATTCAAAAATGGCCGAGGTCGTAGAGCCTGCATTAACAAGTGTCGCGCAACCAACCTACCAAATGGGTCGAGCCGCGGCGAACCTGCTCTTAGAACAGCTCACGTCTATAGTGCATAAAAGTCCAGAAACAGTAGTGATGGATGGCAAGCTTATTATAAGGAATTCCTCTTTGAGGCAGGCTAACGGCAGCGATTAAAAAATGCACCTTCCAAT
>CAYXRN010000177.1:0-6210 GCA_964467635.1 uncultured Chitinophagaceae bacterium
AGTCTACGACCCCCGAAGCCCAACCCATCGCCTCTGGCGTGGGTGGGTAGTTCACCTTAAAGAATCCGGATGACTTATGCCAAAGACAGAAATTAGAAAGCTTATTCGTAGCTTGAAAAGCGTGTACAGCGGTAGCCCCTGGTATGGAGATGCCATCAGAAATAAAACCGGGGACATCACTCCTGAACAGGCTTTTAACCGGCCCTTAGTCCAGGCCCATACGATAGCGGAGCTCATTACACACATGATTGCCTGGCGAAGATTACTCGTTAAGCGGCTGCAAGGCGACGATGTTTTTTCGGTGAAGCAAAAAGACAGTTTTGACTGGCGACGTATTGATGATATTCCCGCTACTGCCTGGGACAACCTGCTGAAGACGTTAGACCATAATCAGCAACAGCTTATTAGTGAACTGAAAAAAAGAGACGATGCTTTTTTAAACAGGAAGGTAGCTAAAAGGAAATATTCTTATCGTGTGCTGATCACCGGCATCATACAACATGATATTTACCATTTGGGACAGATCGCCTTACTGAAGAAGGCTTCCAATAGCCAGTGAATGAATCAATTACCAAGAAGCCAGCCTTTCGGGAAAGTCCGCTTTATCCAGGGAGAGTGCCTAATGCCTGTTGCCGGAATCCCCTATATACCCGGCGGTTATTTTTGACAGACAAGGGCTTTCCCCGAGATGTTCTACTCCTTAATGCTATAGTGTTCGGAAGGTTTTCCCAAACCGGTTAAAAAACGTATTGCCAACGAAAATCATTTCAAAATGTAAGTATAAGGGAGGTGTTTTACCTCCCCCCCCAGCAAGCGGGGGTTAACGCCTTGCCGGTTAAAAATAATGAGGATACAGGATTATGACTACTAACTATTCAAAACAGAATCAATATTCTGGAGATTACAAACACACTAATGCGCTTATTCATGCTTCCAGCCCTTATTTGCAACAACATGCGCACAATCCCGTTAACTGGCATTCTTGGGGAGATGCGGTTTTAAAAAGCGCCCAAGAAGAAAATAAAATAGTGCTGATAAGTATTGGCTATTCAGCCTGCCACTGGTGTCATGTGATGGAACACGAATCTTTTTCCGATGAACAGGTCGCTGATTTTATGAATGAACATTTTATTTCCATAAAAGTCGACCGGGAAGAACGTCCGGATGTTGACCAGATCTATATGAATGCTTCTTTGCTGTTGAATGGGAGCGGGGGATGGCCGTTGAATGCTTTCGCCTTACCCGATGGGCGGCCTTTTTATGTAATGACGTATTTACCGCAAAAGCAATGGCTGTCGTTATTGCGTCAGCTTGTACAATTGTATCAAAACGAAAAGGAAAGAGTAGAAGAACAAGCGGCGGCGTTAACAGCAGGTGTGCGCGGAAAACCGCTGTTGGAGAAGCCGGAGGATACTTCCCAGAAGGCCATGCAAAGCATTTATAACGGACTCTGGGACAGCCTCCGCAGCAGGATTGATCTTCGGCGCGGGGGACTGGATAAAGCTCCAAAGTTTCCGATGCCTTCCATCTGGGATTTTTTATTACAACAGGCATTTTTGACTAACAATGACGAGCCCTTAAAAGCTACCATTACCACACTCGATCACATGGCCAAAGGCGGCCTCTTCGACCAGCTGGGAGGTGGTTTTGCACGTTATTCGGTGGATAACAGCTGGCATGTGCCCCATTTTGAAAAGATGTTGTATGATAACGCACAACTCGTTAGTTTGTATGCGCACGCTTTTCAACGCACAAAACAGCCTCTTTATGAAAAAGTCGTCAGGGAAACACTGGATTTTATTCAACGGGAAATGACGCATCCGGATGGTGGATTTTTCAGCGCACTGAATGCAGATAGCGAGGGAGAAGAGGGGAAGTTTTATGTTTGGCGTACCATGGATGTGCGTTCGGTATTGAAACAAAAAGAAGCGGATTTATTTTTGGCCTATTATCAAATGACCGAGGTGGGCAACTGGGAAGCAGGTAAGAACATATTGCATGCTGTTCCTTCGGATGGGGAATTTGCAAAAAGCCGGGGGATAACAATCGATGAGTTATACGGAGTGTTAGAACAAGCGAGAAAAACGCTTTTAAGCATTCGCGACCGCAGACCCCGTCCTTCTACCGACGATAAGATGCTGACCTCCTGGAATGCGCTCATGATCAAGGCTTACGTGGACGCTTATAGGGCATTGGAAGAAAAAGTATTTTTGAATGTGGCGGTGCTTCAGGCGGATTTCTTACTGCAAAACCTGCTGAAAGATGATCATCGGTTATACCGGTGTTATAAAAACGGTCAAGTAACCATTGATGGCATGTTAGATGATTATGCTTTTCTGGCGGAAGCGCTCATTCACCTCTACCAGGTTACCTTTGATATAAAGTGGCTGCAGAAAGCTAAAGAAATAACGAATTATGTGATCCTGCATTTTAAAGATGAGACAACCGGGATGTTTTATTACACCGCTGATCTATCCGGTAAATTGATTGCCCGAAAAATCGAAGTTGAAGACAACGTGATGCCTTCCTCCAATGCCGTTATGGCGCAGGTATTGTATTCCTTAGGCAGGTATTACGATGATGCGGATTATCTTTTACAAAGCAGAAGGATGCTGCAATCCGTGTGGAAAGGCCTTTCCACTGCGTTGCCCTATTTCTCCGGTTGGGCGAAATTAATGGGAGTGTTTCAGATAGAAAGTACCGAGGTCGTAATTACGGGAAATAATTTTCACGCTTTAAACGGGTTCTTACAGCGCCATTATTTACCGCATGTCCTTTTTTCTGGCGGAAATGAAGAGAACCTGCCTCTGTTAAAAGGAAGAATAAAGAAGGATGCGATGATGTATGTTTGTAAGGATAAGACCTGTATGGCGCCAACCGCTGACCGGTACGCAGTGCTGAAACAGTGTATGCCATACGATATGGCGTAATGGAAAAAATTTATGGTATATAAAAATATTTGATTAACTTGAACTGGAATTCAATTAAGAAAGACAAGCATGGAAATCATACACATCAGTGCGGAATGTTATCCGGTGGCCAAAGTAGGCGGATTAGCAGATGTCGTAGGCGCATTGCCTAGATATCAACAACAAGCCGGTCATATTGCAAAAGTGGTCATGCCTTGTTACAAAACCCGCTTTTTAATGACCAATGAATTTGAGTTGGTACATGAGGATGGTGTATGGATAGGCGACACCTGGCGGCATTTTAGTGTGATCAGGGAAAAAACGAATAAATTAGGTTTTGATCTTTACCTCCTTGATATTCCCGGTTTACTGGATCAGGAAGGAGTTTATGGCTACTGGAATGATGAAGAAAGATTTACTTGCTTTCAGATTGCTGTTTTGAACTGGCTTAATCGTTGGCAGGATCTGCCGGATGTTATTCATTGTCATGATCATCACACCGGACTGATCCCTTTTATGATGACGCAGTGTTTTCAATATCAGCGCATGCGTAGTATTCCCACGGTATTTACCATTCACAACGCACAATACCAGGGATGGATGGGCTGGGATAAAAATTACTGGTTGCCTGCTTATGACCCCTGGAAGGCCGGGATGCTTGATTGGGACAATGATATTAATCCGATGGCAGCCGCTGTGCGGTGCGCATGGCGGGTCACCACTGTTTCTCCGGGCTACCTGGAAGAAATAAAGCATAACGCCAATGGCTTGGAGGATTTATTTCAATACGAGGCAGGCAAATGTGTAGGCATACTTAATGGGGTGGATACGCTGGTGTGGAACCCCCAGACAGATCAGGCCATTACGGCTCCATACAGCAGAAGAAACGTCCGTTCAGGTAAAAAAGCGAGCAAAGAAACCCTTTGCGATCGTTTTGGGTTGAATCCTAAAAAGCCGCTTATTTCTTTCATAGGCAGGCTGGTCAACGACAAAGGGGCCGATATGCTCCCGGATATTATTGCCCAATGCAGTAAAGAAACCGGTAACGCCTGTGATTTTCTGGTGCTGGGAAGTGGCGATCCGCATATTGAGTGGCGCTTGAAGCAAACCAGGCCTCATTACAGCGATTGTTATAATTTATTTTTAGGCTACGATGAAGCCTTATCGCATTTAATTTATGCAGGTAGCGACTTCTTGCTCATGCCATCCCGGGTGGAGCCCTGTGGGCTTAATCAGCTTTATTCACTGCGCTATGGGACTGTTCCAATCGTAAGCCGGGTAGGAGGGTTGCAGGATACGGTCATTGACTTTGGAGCGGATGACGGTTATGGTATTTGTTTCCTCTGGGTACAAACCTGGGACATTGTCGCAGCTATAAAACGGGCCGTAGCTTTGTACCAACAGCCGGGAAAATTGCACATCATTCGTCAAAGAATGATGAAACTTGATTTCTCCTGGCAGCATGCGGCTGAAGTATATTTAAACCTATATGATGAATTAAAATGAATGTTATGAAATCTAAAATACTGGCATTAATTTTAGGGGGAGGACGGGGGTCCAGACTCTACCCCCTGACGAATCATCGCTCCAAGCCGGCTGTGCCGGTTGCCGGTAA
Organism: uncultured Chitinophagaceae bacterium; assembly: GCA_964467635.1. Classification (GTDB taxonomy): domain Bacteria; phylum Bacteroidota; class Bacteroidia; order Chitinophagales; family Chitinophagaceae; genus FW021-bin31. The sequence goes on from CAYXRN010000177.1 coordinate 4,525, forward strand.
ATACCGCCTGGTAGATATTCCTATTTCCAATTGTCTGAATTCTGATATACGTCGAATCTATGTGCTGACACAGTTTAATTCTGCTTCCTTAAACAGGCATATTAAAAATACGTATCATTTTGATCATTTTTCCTTTGGTTTTGTGGATATCCTGGCAGCGGAACTCACGCCTACTAACCTGGATTGGTTTGAAGGAACCGCGGATGCTGTACGCAAATGTCTTCATCACCTTGTAGCCCATGAGTTTGAATATGTCCTTATTCTTTCCGGCGACCAACTGTACCGAATGGACTTTAACCAGATGTTGGATAATCACATAGAAAAAAATGCCGAAGTCTCTATTGCCACTATACCAGTAAATGGCAACGACGCGCCTTCATTTGGCATATTGAAAACAGATAAGGACAGCTATATTGAATCATTTATAGAAAAACCCGAGGCGGGGGTGTTGGACGAATGGAAATCTTCCGTAAGTGAAGACATGGAACGGGAAGGCCGTCATTATCTCGCCTCCATGGGCATTTATATATTTAACCGGAAGTTTTTGTACGATATACTGAATGCGGAAAAGCAAGCTACCGATTTTGGTAAAGAAATCATTCCAAAATCCATTCAAAAATACAAAGTAGCCAGTTACCAATACGAGGGCTATTGGACTGACATTGGAAATATCCGGTCCTTTTTTGAAGCTAACCTGAATCTGACAAAATCCATTCCCGAGTTCAACCTTTTCGATCCCTATTCGGCTATCTTTACACGACCCAGAATGCTGCCGCCCTCTAAAATATCCGGTACTACTCTGGAACAGGCCAGCGTGGCTGATGGGTGTATTATCCTGGCCAGCAGGATTGAGCGGACGGTGATCGGCATACGGACCCGGATCGGAAGAGGGACCACTATTATGAACAGCTACCTGATGGGAAGTGATACCTATCAAACACTGGATGAGCTAAAGGATTCCATCTCTCATGGCGTTCCGGTGGTGGGTATCGGAGAACGGTGCTATATTAACAACGCGATCATCGACCGCAATTGCCGTATCGGAAATGATGTTAGGATTAACGGAGGTGTGCATCTGGAGGATACCGAACACGAATTGTATGTGGTTAAGGATGGTGTTGTGGTCGTGAAAAAAGAAGCAATATTGCCTGACGGGTTTGCTATTTAAGGGATAGCAACCGTTTCATACTTCTCTACCCATAAAGGATCCGTACACTCCTTCAGCAACGTTTCGACGCTCCGCTGCAATACCGGATGAATGAGTTTTGGCGCGATCTCCGCCAGTGGTGTGAGTACGAACCGTCGTTTGGGAATAAACGGATGCGGCAGAGTTAGTGTTTTATCCGAGCGAACGGTATCTTCATAAAATAGGATATCTATATCAATAATGCGAGGACCCCATTTATTTTTTCGGGTACGCCCCATTTGATTTTCAATACCGGCGGTGGTCTCCAACAACTGTTCGGGGGACAATGTGGTTTCCAGTTGTAAGACCTGGTTGAGGTAGTCTTCCTGCTTTACCTTTCCCCAGGCCGCTGTTTCATAAATGGAGGAGGACATACGGATGGAACCTGCCGTCGACTCGATCAAGACAGTGGCTTTTTTCAGATGATCCGCCCGGCATCCGATATTTGTTCCCAACAATAGATAAGCGATAGCCATAAAATATTCGTGCAAAAGTAGTAA
>CAYXRN010000178.1:0-6135 GCA_964467635.1 uncultured Chitinophagaceae bacterium
AAATATTCGTGCAAAAGTAGTAAGAATGTGTATTTTTGAAAAAAAAGAATAAAATTAGGTAGTTTATGAAAGGGTTCTTAAAGGCATTTTTTGCTTCTTTGTTGGCACTGGTGGTGTTTTGTGTTTTGTTGTTTTTCTTTTTTGCAGGCATGATAGGTGGTCTGATGAAAACAGAAGAGGCGGTGGAAATCCATAATAATTCTGTACTGGTGATGGAACTCAATACGCCTATCCGGGAGCAACCATACGTGAATCCGCTCAATGCCCTACTTAAGAACGGTAAATTTAAAATCCAAGGTCTGCATGAACTGGTAAGAGGTATAGAAAAAGCGCAGACAGATCCTTCTGTACAGGGGATTTATTTGAAACTAAACGGTGGCCCCAACGGTTATGCGACCAATGAAGCCCTTCGCCGCGCGTTGTTACAGTTTAAGCAATCCGGAAAATTTATTATTGCCTACGGAGACGTGATTACCCAGAAAGATTACTACCTGGCGTCGGTAGCTGACAAGGTGTATTTAAATCCGGAGGGAATGCTGGACTTTGCCGGATTTTCCATGAAGATGGTCTTCTTTAAAAGCGCTATGGATAAGTTGGACATTCAAGCGCAGATATTTTATGACGGAAAATACAAAAGCGCTACAGAGCCTTTTAGAACAACGGAGATGACGGCTGCCAATAAAGTCCAAACCCGTGCCTATCTAAGCAGTCTTTATGATCATTTCCTTACCGGTATTAGTGAGCAGCGCCATATAGATACGGCTATTTTATTTGCATATGCAAATAAAGGACTTGTTCAATCGGCAAGTGATGCGAAGGAATATGGCCTGGTAGATGGCTTAAAATACAAAGACGAGGTTATCAAATTGCTTCACCAGAAATTGCAGGTGCCGGCGGGGGATGATCTGGACTTTGTTTCCCTGTCCGATTATAGCGCGACAAAAGCGTCTCTTAAGCTCAACACCCATAATAAGATTGCGGTATTGTATGCACAAGGCAGCATCATTAATGAAAGCGTGGAAGGTGCCGGCCCGAACATCGCCGCGGAAAGGTACGTGAAATTGTTTAAAAGCATCCGAGAAGACAGCAGCATAAAAGCGGTAGTATTCCGGATCAATTCGCCGGGAGGCAGCGCACTGGCTTCGGATAAAATATGGCGTGCGGTCATGCTTACCAAACAGATCAAGCCTGTAGTAGTATCCATGGGAGACTACGCGGCTTCTGGAGGATATTATATCGCCTGTGCGGCGGATAGTATTTTTACGGAAGCGAATACATTGACGGGTTCAATAGGGGTTTTCGGTATTATTCCAAACCTCCAAAGCTTTTTCAAAAATAAACTGGGCATCACCTTTGACGGTGTCAAAACCGCACAGTATGCAGACATAGGAAGCCCGGTGCGTCCGCTCACAGCGGCCGAGAAGACAATGATTCAAGATAATGTGGATGAGGTATACCGGACGTTTAAAGAACGCGTAAGTCAAGGACGGAGACTGGCGGAATCCGTAGTGGATTCCATTGCACAGGGCCGGGTATGGAGTGGAGCCACAGCCGTGAAAATCGGCTTGGCTGATGCGATCGGCGGTATGCCGGCGGCCATAGCATGTGCGGGCAATATGGCCGGTTTGTCCGACTATGGCCTGGTGGAATATCCGAAGCCTGAGTTGCCCTATAGACAGGCATTGCAGACGCTTACGGGTAAGATTAAAACGAGCATTGTCCAACAGGAATTAGGAAAATATTTTACTGTTTTTCAGCAGCTTAAGGAAGTCACTCGTGCGCAGGGGGAGGTGATGGCACGGTTGCCTTTTGTATTTTACGCTTATTGATGCATACGGCTGTTTTTGCTTTGGGAAATAAGCTACTTTGGCGTAGGTTTGCATGATTCTGAAAATTTTGTGGATATGTCCCAGCAATACAGCCAGGTAAAGGCTTTGTTTGCACTTACAAGAGCCAGTTTTACGGCTATGTTAAGAAGTCCTTCGGCAGTAGCTTTTACTATTGGCTTTCCTTTGGTATTCGTTTTGGCATTTGCGTTTATCGGCGGGCATCCTCAGCAATTAAAAATTGCGCTGTCCGCTGCTTCTGATACCACCAACCCCATCTACAAAGCACTTCGACAATCCAAGTCGGTAAAGTTAATCACCGGGGCCGGTGAAAAGCAGATGAAAGAAGAACTGGAAAAAGGCCGGATTGCTACTATTTTAACGATTACAGATGTCGCAGGCAGCATAACCACCAAACTGCCCCATTATCGTTTGACGTTATACACTTCCGGTGCAGGGGCGGACAAGCTGGATTTATTGAAGTCCGTTTTACATAACATTGTTAGCCGCATTGACAACCGGTTGTTGCCTGAAAGACCGAGTGTGGCCAGCATAAAAACCGTTCACAATTCTGGAAGGATATACCGGGAGATTGATTTTATCCTTCCAGGTATGTTGGGGTTTTCTTTATTAAGCACTGGGGTTTTTGGAACGGCGTTTTTATTTTTCAGTCTTCGGCAGACATTGGTCTTGAAACGTTTTTTTGCCACGCCGGTGAAGAAATTTAATATTCTCCTGGGAGAGGCGTTGGCACGGCTTATATTTCAATTATTGGGTGCGATTTTTTTGATTGTCATCGGCTATTATTTCTTCCGGTTTACTTTGATCCATGGTTTTGAAACTGTTTTCGAGCTGCTGCTGTTATCGGCGTTCGGACTGATTATATTTATGGGATTTGGTTTCATTATCAGTAGCATCGCCAAAAATGAGAGCACGATTCCGGCGGTATCAAATATTATCGTCTTGCCTCAATTCTTACTTGCCGGTACTTTCTTCCCCATCAGTGCATTTCCAGATTGGTTACAACCTATTTGTCGTGTGCTTCCGCTTACTTACCTTAACGATGCGTTGAGGAAGGTTTCATTTGAAGGGGCGCATTTGTGGCAGTTGCCGGTCGAGCTGCTTATCCTGGCTGCCTGGGGAGTTGTTATTTATGTGGTGGCGACCAGGGTATTTAGGTGGGAGTGATTTTAATACAAAAGAAAAAATATCTTATGAAAAGAAAATGGCGGCTCCTGCTTTTTATCCTTGGCAGCTTGATTTTGTTGTTGGTGTTTGCTACGATATTGCTTCCATCCAGAGGGCAGGTAGTACGGGCGACTACTATTTACGCGGCAGACAGCATCGTATGGCAAAGACTTACTGCACTGCGATCTTACCCCAAGTGGTTTCCTTGGATCCCTGATGCCACTCAGAACGGTATCATTTATTATGGTGATGACCGGGGGCACTTAAGTGGGTTCGCATTTAAAGGGAAAGGAGAAGATGCCGATTTCGGTCGCTATGAGCTGGGCTCGGAGCAAGGAGACAGCCTGTTGCATTTTGAACTTCATTTCAGTGACATGCCTGAACTCCGTGGCGCCTACCTATTAAATGAAATGGACGGGAAGACCGTCGTCGTTTGGAAACTGAACCTGGAGGCGGGCTGGAAACCCTGGTGGCGATTTTATGCCGCGCTGATGAATAAGATGACGCAACCGGTATTGGATTCGGGCCTCGCGTCCCTGAAGAGCGTTTGTGAAAGGGCCGCAAGAGAAAAAAGAATGCAAAAAAAATAAGGCGTAAAACTAATAGCCTGCCGCGCTGTCGTCTCCACGGCTGTCTGCAACCGCTGTGATGGTGTCATGCTCAATTTTGATTACTTCTGTTCGACCGATTGGGCTTCTTTGTTTGAAGGAGTAACCCATGGAACGCAGTGAATTTTTAACACTGTCTGGGAACCCGCTTTCGATGTAAACGACGTCGGGTTTCCATTGGTGGTGAAATTTCGGGGCGTTGATGGCCCGACTGACCGGAAGCTTAAAGTCGAGAATGTCTACGATGGTTTGAAAGACGGAAGTTATGATTGTCGCACCACCGGGCGTGCCCAATACGAGAAATGGTTTTTGATTCTTTAAAACGATCGTGGGCGTCATGGAGCTAAGCATACGTTTGCCCGGCGCAATCGCGTTTGCTTCGGCGCCAACCAATCCGAACATGTTAGGTACACCTGGTTTTGCACTGAAATCGTCCATTTCATCATTGAGGAAAAATCCAGCGTGGCCAACGACTACTTTACTGCCGTATACATTATTGAGGGTATAGGTGGTAGATACCGCATTCCCTGCGCTGTCTACCACCGACAAATGGGTAGTCTCTTCGCTTTCCCTAAAAGTTCCCGCCTGTATGCTGTCGCTTTTATTCGCTTTGCCAAAGCTAAAATCTTGTATACGTTTTTTTAAATAAGCGGGAGCGATGAGCTTATCCACAGGTGCTTTTACGAAGTCCGGATCTCCCAGGTACTTGGCCCGATCCGCATAAGCGCGCCTTTCAATTTCTACCATGAGTTGTACCGATCTAGCAGACTCAAATCCATATCGTTCGACCGGGTATAGACTAAGCATACCCAGCATCTGTTGAAGCAGAATGCCTCCGCTTGATGGCAGTGGCATGGAAATGACCTGATAGCCTTTATAATCGAAGGTTCTTGGCGGCCTTTCTACGGCTTTATAGTTCTTCAGGTCCGCTAAGGAAATAATACCTCCGCCTCTGTTCATTTCAGCTACTATCTTTTTTGCGGTTTCTCCTTCATAAAATCCGGCCTTACCATGATTGCGAATCAATGCAAGGGTGCGGGCCAGGTCTTTTTGAATAAGGGTATCTCCCGCGGCCCATCCGCCTTCCTTTACGAACACCGGTTTGATGGTATTGTATTTTATAAGAGCGTTCTGCACGCGGTTAAGTGCGGTGGCTGCCCGGGCGGTGATAGCAAATCCTTTTTCTGCCAGGTCAATGGCGGGCTGAATAAGTTGCTTCATGGGCAGTTTGCCGTATCTCTTGTGGGCCAGAAAAAGACCGGCGACGGTTCCGGGGACACCCACTGCTAACGCACCATTCCGACTGCGCTCGGCATCGGCATAGCCTTTTTCATCCAGATACATATTTCTGGTTGCTTTGCCGGGAGCCGTTTCCCGAAAGTCAATAGTTGTACTTTCCCCGTCCTGGGAATGGATAACCATAAAACCGCCCCCACCAATATTTCCAGCCACAGGATAAACAACGGCCAGGGCAAATTGTGTCGCAATAGCGGCGTCAATGGCATTGCCTCCTGCTTTCAAAATTTGTAATCCTGCCTGGCTTGCCAGCGGGTGAGCAGATACTACTGCCGCATGGGCCACTTCAATTTTTTTCGTAGGCTTATAGTCATAAGCATTTATTGTTGAAGGGTTATACTGCCCGTTGCAGGATAAAATCACCAGGAGGGTCAGAAAGGGAAGCACATGCTTTAGCATATGGTTGTTATTTATTCTTTTTGTAATGCGGATGCTGCCGCTTCATCAATAAACCAATGTACGTTGTCATTGGATGCATTGATGAGTTGAGAAGGATACTCATCGGGCCGATAATCGCCTTGTAATACTTCCTTAAGAGTATGCGCTTTTTTTATTCCGGCGGCTAAAAAGACAACAGCCTTGGCCTTTTTAACGGGGGTTTGAGTCAAGGTAATCCGGTACATGTCCTGAGCCGGTACGAATGGAGCAGCTACCCATTTTTCTGTTTCATGTACCACCTCGGTACCGGGAAAAAGGGAAAGGGTGTGCCCGTCATCTCCCATGCCCAGCAGGACCAGATCAAAAGTTGCCGGTTTTTCATCGTAGAGCTCGCGCAACGTTTTGTCATACAAGCGTGCAGAGGCTTCCGGCGCGAGGGACGTATCCATCAGGTAAACATTGTCTTTCAACACAGGTACATGGTCCAGTAAAGTATAGTGGGCCATTCTCCCATTATTGTGCTCATCTTCAAAGGGAACATACCGTTCATCTCCAATGAAAAAGCGGATCTTATTCCACGCAACCTGTTGCTGCCAAGGAAGGGAGGCTAATAGTTGATATAAGGCTTTAGGGGTACTTCCTCCAGACAAAACCAAATCGTAATGGTCTTTTCGGGTCAATACTCTTTGGATGTCTTTTACGATCCAGTCTGCCAGGGACTGGCTTAATTCACTTTTATCTTTAAAAATGTGTAACGCCATATTTAGTTTATTTACGCAGGATTTGGTTAAAAATATTAATTTCTAAAATGGTCTGACCGCTGGTGTAGCATACCAAGG
>CAYXRN010000179.1:0-6133 GCA_964467635.1 uncultured Chitinophagaceae bacterium
AAAAGGTACGCCGGAAACTGAAAAAGTAATACCGGCTGAATGGAATTAATATTCCGTCAAAAGAATACAAACCCCTGCAATTATCCGGATTGCAGGGGTTCCTTCGTTCTGGCCAGCCCTCATCCTATGAAGTTCGGTAACGTGTAGCGTGACGGACAAGTATTTCTTTGAACGTATCAACTTATCCTTTTCCGGTTTAATGTTCCATTACCTCCCAGACTTTCCAGGTAGAAATACTGAAAAAAAGATAAAAAATGATTTATGGAAGAAACGCGGGGTTTTGCTGTTAATTTTTTCCTAAAAACCGGAAAAAACCTGCGCTTCACCGTACGGAGCTATTAAATTTGTAACCTTGGGCCAAGTCGGAGTCATTATGTTGAGATTTGAACATAGCACATTTTTATACCTGTTGTTTTTGCTGATCCTTATCGGGTTGGTATTCATCGCTGTGCTTGCCTGGAAGCGTAAGGCCATAGGCAGAATAGGCGATAAGAACCTGGTCACCCAACTCTTTACGGGGTATTCCCCGCTTTTTTTCCGCTTAAAATTCTGGCTGCTGTTTTTTGGGTTTGCCTTTATCGCCCTGGGAGCGGCTAATCTGCAGATGGGGGATAAACTGCAGAAGGTTACAAAGAAGGGAGTGGATGTAATGATCGCGCTGGACGTGAGCAACAGCATGCTCGCCGAGGATGTACGACCCAACCGGCTTGTAAGAGCAAAGCAACTGATCAGCAAACTGATGCAAAAGATTACCAATGACCGCATCGGTCTGGTCGTATTCGCCGGCAACGCCTATCTTCAGATGCCGTTAACGGTGGACTTTAGCGCGGCGAAGATGTATTTGAGTACGATTGAACCCGGTTTGGTCCCTACCCAGGGTACGGCTATTGACAAGGCCATCGCCCGCTGCAGGAAGGCCTTCAACCAAAAGGAGCACCTGCATAAGGCTGTCGTCCTGATTTCAGACGGTGAAGACTGGAGCGAAGAAGGGATAGAAGCTGCGAAACAAGCCCATAAAGCCGGCGTGGTTATCCAGACAATAGGCGTAGGCACAACAAAAGGGGCGCCTATAAGAGACCCTAAAACCGGGCAATACATGAAAGATAAAGAGAGCAACCTGGTGGTTACTCACTTAAATGAAAAAGTACTGCAGGCTATAGCGAAAGCCGGTAACGGCAGTTATCAGCATTTGAATAATACCGATAAGGCGGCGGCGGAGTTGGCAGATCAACTCAACAATATGGAAAAGAAAACCTATGGGGAAAATCTGTTTGCCAACTACAAAAGCTACTTTCAGTATTTTATAGCCCTGGGTTTGTTGTTGTTGCTTATTGAGTTTTTTATTCCTGAAACGGCAAGACCTGGTAAGGTAGCCATAAACGAAGGAGTTTAAAGTGGAAAGAAAAATAAATAGCATAACCGGAAAACTGCCCCTTTTTACTTTGTTGACGGGGTTGCTGTTGGTGTCGGCGCGGCTGGCTACAGCCCAATCCGCCCATAAGTTATTGCGGAAAGGCAATCAGCTCTATGAGCAGCAGCATTATGCGGATGCAGAGGCCAGTTATAAAAAAGCATTGATGAAGGATTCCGTTTCTGCTACCGGGTTTTTTAACCTGGGCAATACCTTGTATCACCAGCAGCGTTATAAAGAAGCTGCGGCAAGATATGCGCAAAGCCTTGAAGCTGAAAAGCTGAACAAGCAGGAAGTCGCTTCCTCCCAATACAACATCGGCAACACCTTTATGCAAAAAAAGCAGTGGGAGAAAGCCATTGAAGCCTATAAAAAGAGTCTGCTTGTTGCCCCTGAAGACGACCAGGCCCGGTATAACCTGGCCTACGCCAAGGCGATGTTGAAAAAGCAAAAAAACGGGGGCGGGGGGAAGAACAACAAAGACAAAAAGAACCAACAAAACAACAAGCAGGATCAAAAGAAACAACAGCAAAAGAAAGATCAGAACAAACAACAGCAGCAAGACCAACAACCCCAGGACCAAAAGAAAGATAAAAACCAACCTAAGCCGCGCCCGGGGGAAATGGATAAACAACGTGCCGATCAACTGCTGAATGCGGTTGCCCAGCAGGAGAAGAAGATTCGCGAGGACAAGGATAAAAAAGAGAAAGCGGTGCAGGCCTACAAGGGCAAACAATGGTGATACGTGAAAATAATGGTAATTTTGGCTTATGCCTGATGCCAAATCCACGGTGGTTAGGGCCATCGCCCATTTTGATCTGGATGCTTTTTTTGTATCGGTAGAGCAAAAGCTCAACCCGGCGCTTAAAGGCCTTCCCCTTATTGTTGGCGGCAAGGGGAACCGCGGAGTGGTGGCTGCCTGCAGTTATGAAACCCGTGCCTTTGGCGTCCATTCGGCCATGCCGATGGTCACCGCTCTCAAGCTATGCCCGCAGGCGGTGGTTGTTCCTCCGCAGCGTGCTCATTATGTACAGTATTCCGAAAAAGTAACGAAGATCATAGCGTCACGGGTGCCTCTGTTTGAAAAGGCCAGCATTGACGAGTTCTATGTTGATTTTTCGGGTATGGGCAGCTTTGCTGACTGCTACGTTCTGGCAACCGGTTTGCGGGAAGAGATCATACGGGATACCGGTCTGCCCATTTCTTTTGCCCTGTCTCAGAATAAACTGGTGTCAAAAATTGCCGTAGATACGGTTAAGCCCAATGGACAGATCCGCGTTAACCCGGGGACGGAAACCGCTTTCCTGGCTCCCATGGTGATTGAAAAGATCCCGATGATTGGTAAAGAGACGGCTTCCCGCCTGCATAAAATGGGCATCTTCTCCATCGCCCAGCTGGCCGGATGTTCAAAAGATACCCTGCGTACTTTTTTTGGAAAACACGGCGAACTGCTGGCCGAAAGAGCAAGAGGAATAGACCATTCTCCGGTATCGGATGAACGAAAACAAAAGTCAATATCTGTAGAGACTACTTTCGATAAGGATATTTCAGATCTCCGGATATTGGAAAAAGCGCTGTGGCAACTTAATGGGGAAAATGCCTTCCAGCTCCGAAAGTCCGGCTATTTTACGGCCTGCATTGCCCTTAAAATGCGTTTCGATGACTTTGAGACCATTACCCGTCAAATGGCTATTGCCCCCACCACCTCCGAAGAGCAGTTGCGTAAATACCTTAAGTTGTTGTTGCACAAGTACTATCCCGACCGTAAGCGGGTCCGGCTCATTGGCGTCCGCTATTCTCATCTTTTGCAGGAAGGCTTTCAGCTGGACCTTTTTGACAATGACCAAAAACGAACGAAGCTGACACAGGTACTCGACCGGCTGAAGCAGGAATTTGGGAAAAACAGCATTTCCCGGGCCGGGGAATTATAAGTGGTTGACCAGCCGTTCGTTTTCCAGCACAGGCAAGGAAGGTGCCACATCAAAAGTAAAGCAATAGGTAATGTCCCTTTGCATGCCCAGCCTTCCCAGTCTTTCATAGTGGGAGGTCTGCTTCACCAGGCTCATAAGGTCGTTTTGGTATTGCCGGTAGAGGTTCTCTGCAATAAAAGCCGTGTCGCAGTGAATGGAGAAGGCATCTTTAACCCGGTGGGCTACCGCCCCGGCGAACAAAAGGTCTTCTATATTTACCCGATCTTTCCATCCCGCACAGGCGAGTATGACCGGCTGCTGCTGCTGAATAAGATACTGGCAAACTGCGGAAAAATTAGGAAAGGAGCCGGTAATGATTTTTTTGGCTTCCAACGCCTGATGCAGCAAACGCGTACCGTTGGTGGTGGTAAGTGCCAGCGTCTTTCCTTCAATAAGCGTTCTGGGAAAAGCAAAGGGAGAATTCCCGTATTGAAGTCCCGGAGCGGTTTGGCCATCCCGCTCCCCGGCAGTCAGCGCCTTGTACTTTTTTCCGGTTCGGATACACTCTTCCACACTTGCCACCGGAATCACCGCTGCCGCCCCGTTGTAAAGGGCTGTGGCTATGGTGGAGGTGGCCCGTAAAACATCGATGATGACAACGATACTTTCTTTGAGGTTACTTAAGGACAACAGGGCAGGAGAGGAACAAACTTCCAGATGAGGCTGGGATAAAACGGGATCCTTCATATCGGCAATAGCGAGTCTTTGGGTTGGTAATGTAGTTAAGAAAGGGATTGTGGCAGTGGGCAAGCAAGCAGTGGTGGCAAGAAAGTCGGCTACAGTTTTTCCTGCTCCAGCATACGAACGCCCGTACCATTATTTTGTTTTTTGTTTTCCAGATCAAGTTTTTCGTAGGAAGAATTTTGACTCCTGAATTCAGGGATCACCTGCTTCATAACCCGGACTACTTCCCATCCATGCCCGTCAGAGGCGAGCGCGATTAAATATTTTAATTGATTTTTGATCAGTTCAAAAGGGTATTCTCTTACTTTGGCGATCATTATTTTGGGATGATGAGTAGACAGCGTGTTTTCATCGTTTGCCAAAAGCTCTTCGTAGAGCTTTTCTCCCGGCCTGAGCCCGGTATACTTTATCTTGACGTCGACGTCGGGCACCAGACCGGTGAGCTGGATCATCTTACGTGCCATGTCGGCTATTTTGACCGGCTGGCCCATGTCAAAGACAAAAATTTCTCCCCCGTTGCCCATAATAGCGGCCTCCAGTACCAGTTGGCAAGCCTCCGGTATGGTCATAAAATAGCGTACTACATTCGGGTGGGTAACGGTGACCGGACCGCCTTCGCTGATCTGCCGGGTGAACAAAGGCACAACAGAACCGTTAGACCCTAAAACATTACCGAAGCGGGTGGTTATGAAAGAGGTATGACGTACTTGTCCGTTGCCGTTGCCATTGGTTGACTGGTCGTGCAGGTGGGTATTGTATGACTGGGTATAGATCTCTGCCAGACGTTTGGAAGCGCCCATAATGTTGGTAGGGTTTACCGCCTTATCTGTAGAGATCATCACGAATTTTTCCACATTGAATTTTACCGAGAGCTCAGCGAGGTAGATGGTACTCATGACATTGTTCAAAATGGCCATTTCCGGGCACCGTTCCATCATCGGTACGTGCTTATAAGCGGCGGCATGCAGCACCCAGTCGGGCTGGTGCTGGCGAAACATTTTGGCCAGCTGCGCCTTGTTTTGCGTGTCCGCTAGATAACAAACCATAGAAGACTGCGGAAACAGTTTTTGCACCTCCAGCCACAGTTCATGCAAGGGGCTCTCTGCCTGATCGCATAGGATCACTTTTTTGGGATGATACTTTCCAATCTGCCGTACCAGCTCGCTGCCAATAGAGCCGGCGGCACCGGTGATCAGCAGTACTTTGTCTTTGATGGCGCTTTCCACCTGTTTATTGTGGATGTCGATGACATCCCGGTTGAGCAAGTCTTCAATGCGGATGTCGCGGATCTGCCTGACCTGAAGGTCATCCTGCAACCATTCAAAGACAGGCGGAATATGCCTGATCTTTATCCGGTTTTCCAGGCACCAGTTCATCAGTTGGTCCCGCTCTTTAACCAGGCCGATTTCCTCTGAAATAATGAGCTGGCGAATGCGCCTGCGCTTATGCAGCTTAATGAGTTCCGGGCCGTTAAGCGGCAGTATCGGGATGCCCTGGAGCTGCTTTTTCCAAAGGCTGGAATTGTTGTCTAAAAATGCGATCACATTGATCTTCTCCCCTTTTCCATTGTTGCCCTGTGACTTTTGAAGGGCTTCCAGTGTGATCAGTCCTGCTTCATTGGCTCCCATAATAACGACGTTGGTATGCCGCATGCCGCCATTGGACAGGTATTCAAAAATAGCTTTGATAAACAGGCGATAACCGAATAGGAAAATGGCACAGGTGAAAAAGTAAATAACGGTGATGGACGCGGGCAGGAAAAAACTCCAATCACCGAATTTGGCGAAAAGATTCCAGGCAAACAATACTAATGTGCTAAGCAGCGTCGCGCTTAATACTTTACGGGCGTCTTCCAGCGAAGTTTGCCGGATAATGCCTGAATAAATTTTAAAGAAATAAAAGAAGATGCAGTTTAAGCACAATACGATACCCAGGAACTCGAAAAAAGGGTATTGTCCGATCTCTACAAGATTAAAATTGAACCGTAGTAAAAACGCAATTCCAAGGGCAAATGCGGAGCAGCCTAAATCCAGGGTGAAAATGATCCAACGGGGCAAACTTCGGGCAT
>CAYXRN010000180.1:0-6100 GCA_964467635.1 uncultured Chitinophagaceae bacterium
ATCCTATTATAAATACTAAATTTTCAAAAATCACTTTCCTGGTTAATAACATTTACATTCCCGCTTACTGCATCATCTGATAAGCAGAGATCATCTGGTTCATGGTGGAGTCCACTTTAGCCGGTGTGGATCCCTTTTCCTTTTGGACACTCTCAATATAGGATACAACCATCCAGCGCTGTCTTTTATTCAACTGACTGGCATAACTGCCCATGTTCCTCAGCCCGTAAGTGGCCACATAAAAGATGGTACCAGCCGGCAAGGTTGATTTGGGGCCGGCCACTAAATTAGCAGGAGCGGCAATAAAAGGTCCTGAGCCTCCCTGGTATAGCGGACCGTTTCCATCCAGGCCCTCCCCATGGCAGATTGCGCAATAGATATCAAAAAGGCGTTTACCTTCTTTTAAAATGCTGTCCGTTACATGCAGGGGATTTTTCACCGTACCGGAATAAGCATAGCCGGAATCGCTTTCAGGAATATGGTAAGGCAGCATCACCCCTCTTTTTATCGTTCCTTCTACCGGAAGCCGGCTGGTCTGATTATCCGGAAACAAAGGATTAGCAGTATAGGTATCATACGCCCGGGAATAGTGCATATCCGGCATATAAATGTTTCCCTCTTCACGATAAGGACTTTTGTGACAGGAGGCTAAGACAACGATTCCTCCTGCTATAATCAAGGCTATCAAATTGATCCGTTTCATCAGAAATTTATGCATTTTTAACTTATATCCGTTTTTATAGACCTCTACTTTATTTTAGGATGCAGCGGGCTGTTCGGCAAGCAGCTCCCTTTCAAACTTAGAAGGCTTGGCGAAATTGCCGTACCACCAGCCACTTTCCGCCCTTTGCTCGGAAATCTCTATAGCCCCCAGTCCTTCAAACCATTTTTTTATCTCCTCTCCGTCAGAGTGTGCTGTTTTTTCAATCACCATCACAATCAGATCATCCGTCTGTCTGGGATGGAATACATGTTTTTTTACCATGGGCATGATCTGGTTCAACCAGCAAAACGTCAGTGTCATGCCTACAGAAGATACCAATACGGTAAACTCAAAGGTAATGGGAATAAAAGAAGGCAATGGAAAGTGCGGTTTCCCGCCAATGTTAAGCGGCCAGCTGTGTACGGTAATAAAGGCCATCCCCCCCAGGGCGACGATCAGCCCGAACAAGCCATAAAAGAAACCTGCCGTATGCAGGCTCGTCATTCTGAGGCCCAGCGCCTTATCCAGGCCGTGTACCGGATAAGGGGTATAAATGTCATGCAGCTTATAGCCGGAGGTCCTCACATTTTTAACCGCTTTGAAAATACTGTCTTCCTCTTTAAAACAGCCTACTACAAAATTTTTTACCGCCATGATCTATATTTTACGCGCTTTTATGATTCAATTAAATTCCGCCAACACCTGTTTCAATGTGTTTGGTATGAGCCGCTTCCACCGCAAATTCTTCCGTTGTTTTCGCTTCAATGGCTCCCATATCTTCCTTATAACTTTCTCCGGATACTTTCAACACGTGTTTGATCTCATGAATAGCAATCACCGGGAAGAACTTAGCGAACAGGAAGTAGCAGGTAAAGAACAGCCCGAACGTGCCCACATAAAATCCGATATCCGCCCAGGTCGGCGAGAAATACGACCAACTTGAAGGCAGCCAGTCATGGTAGATCGACAATACGATGATCACAAAACGTTCGAACCACATGCCGATGTTGATGATGATCGACATAAAGAAGGTAAAGGCAATGTTACGGCGCAATTTCTTGAACCAGAACATCTGCGGACAAATCACGTTACAGGTGATCAGGCACCACCATGCCCACCAGTACGGCCCGTTGACACGCCACCAGAAGGCACCGCCTTCGCCGAAGTCTCCCGAATACCAGGCCACAAAAAACTCACTGCAGTAGGCCACGGCCACGATACCGCCCGTCAGCATGATCACTTTATTCATCGCCTCTATATGCCCCAGCGTAATGTATTCTTCCAGGTGAATGATCTTCCGGGTAACAATCAACAAGGTTTGCACCATCGCAAATCCGGAAAAGATAGCGCCGGCCACAAAGTATGGCGGGAAGATGGTGGTATGCCAACCCGGAATCACGGAAGTGGCAAAGTCCATGGACACCACAGAGTGCACCGACAATACCAGCGGCGTGGCTAAAGCCGCCAATACGACGAAGAGGGCTTCCAGGCGCTGCCAGTTTTTTACCGAACCGGTCCAGCCGAAGGAGAACATGCCATAAAGGTATTTCCTGACCTTGGTTTTGGCCCGGTCTCTGATGGTAGCCAGATCGGGTAACAAGCCCGCGTACCAGAACAAAACCGATACAGTCAGATAAGTGCCTACGGCAAATACGTCCCAAAGTAAGGGAGAGTTGAAGTTGGGCCATACCGGACCCCGTGTATTCGGATAAGGGAAAATAAAGAATACGTCCCAAACGCGTCCCACGTGCCATATCGGAAACTGTCCCGCACATAAGACCGCGAAGATGGTCATCGCCTCTGCCGAGCGGTTCACCCCCGTACGCCATCCCTGCCGGAACAGCAATAAGATGGCGGAGATCAGTGTGCCGGCGTGTCCAATACCGACCCACCATACGAAGTTGGTAATAGCCCAGGCCCAGCCTACGGTTTTATTAACCCCCCAAACACCAATACCCCAATAGACTTCCCAATAAACAGAGAACACGCCAAAGGCCAGCAACAAAAGGGAGATAAAGAATCCAACCCACCATAATGTACCCGGCTTACTCTCAATCGGACGTACGATATCCTCTGTAACCTGATGAAAGTCTTTTGTACCGTCTATCAGGGGTTCTCTTACCGTAGATTCGTATTTCAGCGACATATCTTAATTAATGATGATAAAAAATAACAATGCTTGTCAGCAAAATTCTATATAAATACAGCTTTTCTTTTTATTACAATGTATGTTGCGGTTCTTCAAAGTGGAAGAAATCTTCCTGGTCTTTGTTTCTGATTTTTGCCAGATAGGTAATATTCGGCAAGGTATGCAACAGTTCCAGGACGTGGTAACCTCTGGTGGTTTGTTCTACCTTGGTCATCTGGTATATCCTGCTGTTCTTGTCGTTAATATTCCCAAAGGTGATGGCATCGGCGGGGCAGGCCTGCTGGCAGGCAGTTACCGCTTCTCCATCCTGCAACGGGCGTGCTTCTTTCTTAGCCTCCAGCTTGGCCAGTTGCAGGCGTTGTACGCAGAACATGCATTTTTCCATGACACCGCGTCCGCGAACCGTCACATCGGGGTTCAACACCATGCGGGTCAAATCTTTATTCATCTGGTATACCACCGGATCGTCATGCATATTGTCTTCGAAGCTATCGGCACCGTTCCAGTCCATCCAGTTGAACCGGCGTACTTTATAAGGACAGTTGTTTTCGCAATAACGGGTTCCTATGCAGCGGTTATATACCATCTGGTTGATCCCTTCGTCACTGTGTGAGGTTGCCGCTACGGGGCACACGTTTTCACAGGGGGCGTTATTGCACTGCTGGCATAACATGGGCTGGTAAACCACCTGCGGGTTTTCTTCCGATCCGGAAAAATACCGGTCGATGCGTATCCAGGCCATTTCGTGTCCTCTCGCTACCTCTTCCTTCCCGACTACGGATACGTTGTTTTCTGCGTAGCAGGCGATCGTACAGGCCCCACAGCCGATGCAGCTGTTCATGTCTATGGCCATGTTCCAGTGGATGCCCTGGCTATAATCGTATTGATCCGGATAGAGGGTAGCATCTTTGGCGTAGCTCTCTCCGTATTTTTCAAACTCTTCTTTTCTTTCCCGAAGCAATTCCTCCGGATCTTCCTGGAATTTCTCCAAAGTCGTTTCCTGAATGATGGGACGCCCTTCAAAAGAGCTATGCGATTGGGTAATGGCCAGCAAGTAAGTCTCTCCCGTATTGGTAATCTCCACCTTAGGCGCGGCATACACCCTGCTTTGGGAAGTGGCGTTGTAGCTCACCCATGGATAGGCGTTCTTACCGATGGAGGCAGCGGAAGGACCAATTGCACGGCGCCATTTCTTTAGCGCGTCGCCCTTCAGGTCATTTCCACCACGGCCGTACCCCAGCGCAACGGCAACTACTTCCTTGTGAATGCCGGGCAGTACCATAATCGGCAAAAGCAATTCCTTGCCATTTACAACCACTTTAGCCAATGGCCGGTGGTAGTTTACCTCATTAAAGCGGGTAATGGCTGCGTTCAGTTTACGCGACATGGCGGGTGAAACACATACGTAATTGTCCCAGGTACATTTGGTCAAGGGCTCCGGCATTTCCTGAATCCAGGGGTTGTTGCTGTGGCGGCCGGTGCCAATACCTACATTCTGATAAAGCGCTATTTCCACCCCTCCTGCTTTCGGAGCGGTAGCTTTTAGCGTATTGGCGGCCTGGCTAACATTGCCGGCAAAAGCGACAGTAGCGGCAGCAGCCGCAGCAGGCGGTTCCGCCAGTCCCAGCTGCAGACTTTTGTCCCACCAGTGTTGCCATTGATCCCCTTGTCCATATTGGGGATAAATATTTTGTTTCCAGTAGTTCTGAATGTATTTCAGCGGATCTGTTTCCGCAGCGCCAGCCCATTTAAGCAAGGAGCTCAATATTTGCCTGGTTTTAAATAAAGGATAGATGCCCGGTTGCTGCAGGCTGTAATAGCCGGTTTGCGGTTCGGCGTCGCCCCAGCTTTCCAGGTAATGACTATCCGGCGCTATGTAAGCACAATGCTGTGCGGTTTCATCATGATGATCATTCAGCGAAACCGTTAGGCGGGTCTTTTTGAGGCCGGAAACAAACTTGTCCGCCTTGTAATAGTCGTAAGCCGGGTTTACTCCATACACCAATACCGCGCCTACGCGTCCGGCGTTCATATCGGCGACGAGCTGCTCCATGTCCGCGTCCACACCGCTGTGGTAGTTCGTTTGTACAGACCAGTCGATTGTGCTTCCTACATTGCCCAACATGTCATTAATCCCATTCACCAATACCTGTGCATGGGGGTTGTTGTTATCGGAAACCACCAGGGAAGCGCCCCGGTTCGCCAAAAGCGATTTGGCAGCTTTCTTCACCCCCGCTTGCAGTTCCTTTTCTTTTATTTCCCCTCCCGAAAGTGTTGCTCTTCCCGTGCCGGCTGCTACTTCATTGTACAACGCGATCAGGATGGCCGCACCATCGGAGGGCTTATGGGGATAACGGTAGTCCGCATTGGAACCGCTCAGGGAGAAGCTGCTTTCAAATTGAAAGTGGCGGCTCATTTCCGGCTTTTTCGGATCAACCTTCCGGGTAGCGGCATATTGTTTGGTGAATGCAATGGGGTTCAGCCAGGTTCCGATAAAGTCGGCACCGAAGCTTACAATGCTTTTCGCCTTATCAAAACGATAAGCAGGGATCGCCCGCTTGCCATAACTCATTTCATTGCCCAGCAGCAGGCCGCTGTAGGATACCGGTTCATATACCACATGGCGGGTACCGGGATATTTTGCTTTCAGCGCTTCAATTGCACTTTTGATCGAAGGGCTTAAAACAGGCGAAGTAAGTAATACGATATGGCCTGCGCCAGCCAGCCCTCTCGTGACTTCTTTATCCAGGGCGGTCCAGGTCGCTTCTTTCCCCTTGATCATTGGAAAACGAAGACGGGTTACATCATAAAGCGACAATACAGATCCCTGTACCTGCGCGGAGGTACCACCGGTGGTCAGGGAGGACTGCCTGTTGCCTTCAATTTTGATGGGACGGCCATCCCTGGTTTTTATAATGATCGGACAATAGTCGCCGTCAATAGCATAGGTAGAAGCGTAATAGTTGGGTACCCCGGGGGTAATCTCCGCAGGCTTATTTACATAAGGAATGACTTTACGTGCCTTGATCTGGCAACTGGCCGCTAAAGTAGCCGCAGCGGTTCCAAAGCCCAGGTATTTCAGAAAATCACGACGGGGAGTATTTGTGTTAAGCAGCTCCTCAGGTTCATCAAACGGAAGCTTCTCCGTAAACTCATTATGAGTGGATTTCTTATATCCTTCCGGATCACTTAGTTCGCCCAGACTTTTCCAATATCTCTTGCCATTCTTGTCGTCATCAGGATTTTCC
>CAYXRN010000181.1:0-5982 GCA_964467635.1 uncultured Chitinophagaceae bacterium
TTCAAGTTAATCCTTTGGCCTTCATAATCTCCTCTAATATTATCGACATAGGCTTTCGGGTTTCCCCCTTCTGGCAATCCCTTAAACATGGCACCTCCGTAACGTCCGTCATAATACTGAGGAATTACTCCGGGTGTGACATTCCTAATGTTAGCAAAGAAAGTAGAAACATCAATAGGCTCTCTATTCGACCACTGACCAAACAACCTCCCTCCAATTGACAGCCATTTCGTAGGTTTAGTATCTGAATTGAGGCGTACGGAGTAGGCCTTATATCCTGAATTCTCTATGATCCCCTTATTATTTAAATAGCCTAATGAAAGATAATATTTAATTCTGTCACTCCCGCCGCTTACCGACAAGTTGTGCTGTTCCAAAAAAGACGGGTTCAGCATTTCATCATACCAATCAGTATTGGGGTAAAGAGAGTCTCCGGCAGCTGATTTTTTTTGCCATGTATCAATAAGACTTTTATCGTATTTTTCAAATCCTTCAGATTCATTCACCAATTCCATATGGGTGGCCATATCGGTTATAAATTCTACTTGTCGTGCAGCACTTTGTATTCCCATATAGGTATTGTAGAAAACTTTCATCCCTTCTTTCGAACCACTTTTCGTAGTAATTAAAATAACACCATTAGCCGCCCTTGATCCATAAATAGCGGCGGAAGAAGCATCCTTGAGGACCGATATACTCTTTACGTCATAAATAGGAATGCTGTTTAGAGAGCCTGGAATTCCATCAATCAGGACAAGGGGAGAGGCGTCATTCATTGTGCCTATGCCCCTAACCAAAATATTAAACGCTTCAGATCCTGGAGTAGCTGACTGCTCAGAAATATTCAATCCTGGGATCCGTCCCGTTAATGCCGACGATAAATTAAAAGAAGGACGGCTAATTTCGTTTTCATCAAAATTGACGTTCGATATTGCTCCGGTTATCGCTTGTTTTTTCTGTGTTCCATACCCGATAACGACAACTTCATCCAGCTTCATTTCTAGGGAATATAGGATAACCTTTGCCGCGTCGTCAGCGGCTACTCTAATCGTTTTATAGCCTATTTTACTAAACAATAAGTGTTCGTCCGATGTTCCTTCAATTGTAAAAGAGCCTTCTTCATCGGTTAAAACAGTTGCATTTGTTTCAAGATTTCTTACTAGGACCCCCTTTATGGGCGTTCCGTCCTTTTGAAGAACGATTCCTTTAATTACTTTTTGAACAGGAGTAAACAAAATATCCCTGCCGGTAGCCATATCTTCTATAGCTTTTTTTGCATGCTCCATCCATGTCACCGCAGTCGTGTGTCCGGTATAAGACAAAAAAAGGAATAAAAGCAATAAGATGTATGCCTTTGCGGGCAAGGCCGAGTTTTGATAAAATTCTAGCTTCATGTAGTTAAATTTTAAGAGCCTTGCAAACATAAGCCAGGCTGCGCAACTACTTTTTACAATATTTGGCCGATTATTAAACTATTTTGTCCAACAAGGTCTTACCAAACCGATGTTGGCAAATGCTAACTAGTGAATTGACGAGAGTTAACTACCTCGCCCGTACAAGTCATTTATCCAAGTTTTACTGAAACATTACAGATTTACTGTATACTGTACCTACTTTGTTGCCTGTCTGCTACATCTAAGAGTTGCTAACACAATCGGGTAACTAAGGGGCTCTCGCCCCTTTCGTGCCCAACGGTAGGGTCGAGCAGTGGTACATTAGGTTTCTGTCCCATATTTCTACCCTCCGCCTAGTCAAACGCAGCATGCGCATCTTACGCGCTAGCTTTCCTAATAATTTCTCATCAAGGCTTATGGTCTATGATGCTGGAGCGAAATTCTTCAAACCTATCTTAAAGTTGCTGTATTCTTGCGGAACGCCTTCTTTGCCTCCCGCCTTTAGCATTCACTTGATCATATGTAGTACTTTATTATCTGATAGCCGTTTGCTAAGTTTGTTCAGAAGAATATGATGCTTCACTGTACCGAAGTAAGATTCCAGGCCTAAATCAAGTACCCGCGTCTTTTCTTTTACTACAGCTCCATTACGCATTCTACTGCTTGATGGTCGTCTTTTTGGCCGGGTAATCATAAGAGCCAATCTGGAAGTATGTCTCAAACACTGGTGCTAGTATCAGTTTCATTGCCCCTTGTACCACCCGATCTCTAATTGTGACAATACCCAGCTTTCTGGCATTTCCATTGGCTTTAGATATTTCTTTTATTCGGTTACGGGTGGTAAGTTCCCTTGATCACGTCTTTTTGTATGTCTTTAGAGAAGCCTTCCGCTCCTGTCTTCTCTATATCCTCAAAGGTTGTCCCGTCTATACCCGGTGCATCATTGTTCCTTTTCGTCATCTTATATGATTCTGACAGTGTTTCAAGCTTACATACATTCCCCGGAAGCGATGGGCTTTATCGGCTTTCGCCTTCATGTATATCTTCGTTCTCAGTTCCTGCAATTTAATAATGGACGTTTTAATCATTATGTCTTTGCCTCCTATTTTTGTTAGAAGATTATCATTAGCAAGAAGACTTCGCTCCATCCCTGTTGGGAAACTTCTTCGCTGCTATTCTCCCATCAGACTCCCTCTCATCTTCGGTTCATTTCCCCGTTTCAGGGCTTTTCTTCCCCCGATGAGGGGGGTGTCTCCAGTTACGTTACACCGGATTATCCAACAGTTCGGATAATACGTTGGAAAAAGCGATACGTAATGTAAAAGTTAAGCAGAAGATTCTAAGAAATCACCCAACTTCTCAATGATTAATAAAGTTATGATACTATCGAGATGAGATAACATCCTTAAAAACCCTGTTAATTTCCGTTCAAAAAGGCCTCACTAGAACTTTTTCAAGGCGATAATTACTCCTTAACTTTGTAAGCATTGCGAAAGTCAATCGATCTTCTAAAGTAATGGTCCAGTAATTCAAGATGGAACTCTTTAATCATCTGGTCAATACTCACATCCTTATTTTTACTAGATATCAAAACGGCTCCAATTAACCCCGGATCTCTAATGTTAACAGTAGGTCCGTATTTCCTTTTCATTTCGCGCAGTCTTTGCCAATTATAATCCAGATGTACCAAGCGCGAATCCAAATTTATAGCGGCCACAGCAAAATCAAAATAATTCGTACTACTGGCAATAACTTCTCCTAAGGGATTTCTAATCTGTGATCGGGTTCCCTTTCCAGATATCGCGCCAACTAAAAACGACCTGCATGAATAGCTCCATTCCTTTTGAACAAAGCCCCCATGATAGGCAGATGAGACAACCATGATATCTGGCTTTAACGTCGCATATCTATCACGTAATTCGTCAAAATTCAGGTCAAAACAAATTGCCATTCCCACGGTACCAAAATCGCAGTGAAAAACTACCGCTTTGCTGCCCGGAACTATACCCCATTTCATCTCGTATATAGTTGGATAGTTCTTATTATAAACCCCTACAACAGTTCCGTCTCTACCTAGTAAAATAAGCGAATTACGAAGATGTCCGCTGGAGTCGTAACGTAACATACCAAAAGCTATATAACAATGATGTGCTCTTGCTACCGACCTAAAATAGTTCAGGGTTTGATTCTTACGAACGCCCATATACTCCGTCCGTTCATCGTAGGGCAATCCTCGCGGAAGAGTGGCGTGTTCCGGAAGTACGATTAAATCGGGTTTATCATATACCACCTGCTTTAATTGCTTCGCCCAAAATTTTATGACGTCATCAACAGTATTCTGAGATATACCTTCCCCAATTTTCTTAGGCACCGTTCCAATCGTTGCTACCTTAACATAATTCTCAGCTTTCGCACTTCTCGCAATAGTGATCAAACATAGCAATACTATTAAAAAACAAGCTAACTTTGTAATTTCTTTCCTTTGCTTCTTCATTGTATACATATTTAAAATACTGACATTTCGACAAGTTAATATTCAGAATTGGTGAAATACCACGCGCACAATCTTTTTCGAGTTTCATAAAATACTACAACAAGCTGATCGTGTGAAAAACCACCTCCAAACAATTCTTTACGGCAATCGTTTTCTCTATAAATTTACGAATAAAAAAAATTAGGATAAGAATCCTTCTTTCTTCTCCAGAGATCTAATAGCCTCTTGCATTTGCAATATCTCCATTAAAGGATCGTTTTGCTTGGTACTAAGCTACGGTTGTTGTCGCCTATGAGCAACCAGCTCCACAAGCCACCTGAGTCTGTGCTCCCAATTATAAAAAGGAAAACATGCATTAAGAACAAATGTTTTATTGGTAAACAATCACAGAAAAAACTTTATACCTAATCATTTAAAACCTATTAGATAAATTGGCTTTCATCCATCTACCAATAACTAAGGCTTCGTTCAATATCATTTATATTTTAAAAAGTATTCAAAGAATAGGCAAGCTATCTTATTTGATCTTTTTGTCGGCAAGTGTGTTGATCGGACGACAGACAGGGCTACTCTATTTCTATATCCTAATAATCTATTAACCGCAACCGACCAATTTAACGGAATCCATCGATCTATCTGATCAGAATGTCCGCCGGATACCAAGAACGGGCGAGGCGCCATCAACGCATGCAATTCGTGTAGATCATAACCATGTTTTACAAGTTCGGGATAGAGGCCTTTTGCTCCCGCGATCAGTCCTTTTTTTCTCCAAATATCAGACCACGGAGGAAAATAATACCCCAAATACCAAGGTTCCCAGTAGTTTACATAGGAACCTTTTGTTTCATCAAAAACAATTCCTGGATCTCCCCATACCGCACATGCAAACTTATCGAATAAGCACGATGCGAACATAGCCCATTTTCCTCCATAGGAAAGACCCCATATACCAATTCTTGAAGAGTCTACCTCTGGAACTTTTGAAAGTACATACCATGCATTTGCAGCAGCGCACGCTAGCATCGACAATGGTTCAACTTTTGCTTCTTTAATACTTGGATAATAAATAGAATAAGTTTTATTATATGTTGTCTTTTTAGTTCCAAGGGATAACGTAATAAACCCTCTCTTCGTCAATTGATAAGCAAAATCACAATTCTTTAATCGTGGTACACCCCACCCCACAGCCGTCTCTGGTTCATAAAAGACAGTGATTACAGCAGGCTTTTCCCCTTTCCCGTCGGGAATTAACAGATATCCTTTTGTTTGTTCAGTCGGTGTCCAATAAAACTGAACCTTATACTGCGTAAAGCCATCTCTTCTTACGGAGTCTAAGATCTTCAGCCTTTGATCCTTCAATAAAGGAGGCCATTCTCCCATCATTTTATTCCATTGGGTCAATATTTCCTTTCGCCTATGTTGCCATTCCCGAAATGTCCTTACGGTATCTCCATTATAAAATTTTAAAGGGGAACGATAGTGTCCGTGTTTCCCCCTATACTTTTCAGGAGGTGAAAAATACGGAGAAATCTTTTCCCAAATTCGCTCCCTCGCGACCTTATCAATCATATTTTTATCCTGAGCTTCTAAGGTTAAGGTTGTAAAAATCAGGAATAATAAAACATGATACTTTATTAAATAACCCATATAAAAGATATAATGGCTGTTGTTTCTTTAATTATATTAACGGTATCTATGACTCAATCTGAATATCCGATTTTCTACCCTACGACCGAATTGTTATCCAATATTTCCGGCAGAACAAGAGGGACCAAGTTTTAATTGCATCTATTGCATCTATAGCCTTTATCAATTTTTAAGTTTCACATTAACCAACCTAAATTTTTTCGATGCTATTAAGAAACCGATTCGCTCATAGTTACCATACAGAGGGAGTCCACTATATAGCCTGCGAACAAACCCTCCGCTCATTCCAAAAAAGATATACATCAGACATCACCCTTAATCAAGAGTAAACGACGTAGGATACAATCCAGATCGTTTTATGATTTAATTCACCCGCTACATCGCTTCTCAAGAGGTTCTCTTCTATCTATCATTGTCGGCTACTCGAGGAGTTAAGTTGGTTCACCG
>CAYXRN010000182.1:0-5981 GCA_964467635.1 uncultured Chitinophagaceae bacterium
TCCGCTGCTCAATGACTCCAAGCAGCTTAGCGAAAAAGACCGGGATATGCTGCGGATAGTCATAGAAGAAACGGCTGTAGCCTACGGCGTGGCCATGATCACCCCCGAAGAAATTGACCGTATTAATATTCTCAAGGCCTCTTTCAAAGCTATGCACCTGGCCGTGAGCAAGCTGACGGTAAAACCCGGCTGCTTGTTAATTGACGGCAACCGATTTACGCCTTACCCGGATATTCCGCACGAGTGCGTCATCAAAGGGGACGGGAAATTCGCCTCCATCGCCGCCGCCAGCATCCTTGCGAAAACATACCGTGATGCCTATATGAAAGAACTGCATGAGCATTTCCCTCATTACGGCTGGTTCAGCAACAAGGGTTATCCGACCGCTTTTCACCGTGAAGCCATCCAGGCGCACGGCGCCTCGGTTTATCACCGGCGGTCTTTTCGGTTGCTGCCGGAGCAACTATCGCTGTTTTAAAGGACAATCCATTCATAAGAAAGCATCCAGAGGAATCCTTTCTGCTATCAACCGGGACATTTTGTTATTTTCCAACAGCAGCTAGCCCTTCCCGGCCAGCCCGGAATGTACTTATCAGCGCCGCTGCCGGCCTGTCCTGCCATCTCATCTGCCAACAGCAGCAAGCCCGGAAGAAGGGAGACGGCTTATTTTTCCTATTGACAATTTCAGTAGGCTGCAAGGAGACGGCGGGAGAAAAGGGCCAAACCGGATCAGCACCGGTCGTAAGGATTTGTGAGTAGGACTGTTCAGGGTTAGAAGATTTTCACCGTTTTCAGCTGACGGAAAACGGCTGCGATTCACGATGGACCGGAGGTCGGGACACTCACAAAACTACAGCAGGTAAGAAGAAAAAATATATTCCATATAGGGTGTATTTGATATATCTTAGGCCTCTAATTTGAAAAATTACGACTATGGAAAAACTTGTACTCGATCACGCCCGGCGGATCTGGACGGAAATCGGTCAGAACAAGGCCGCCGGAGAACTCAGGCTGGAAGTAGCCCTTTATAAAAAACTGCTCAACATCTTCCAGGTGGGGGATTACTATTATTTCGTGTTTAATCCTCCGGAGATGGTGATCGAATACGCGAGTAAATCCATTACGTCTATTTTGGGGTACCAGCCGGAAGAGCTGACGCTGGACAAACTTATGCAATGCATCCATCCGGACGACCTGCCTCATTTTATCAATTTTGAAGCTACTGTTACTGCATTCTGGCGGCAGCTGCCCCCGGATAAGGTGATGAAGTATAAAAGCCGCTATGATTACCGGATAAAAAAGAAAGACGGCAGTTATCTGCGCATACTGCAGCAAATCGTGACTATACAAAGCGATGAAGAAGGAGCTGTGTTACGAACTTTCGTGGTGCATACGAATATTTCGGACTTAAAGAAAGACAACAAGATGATCCTTTCTTTCATCGGGCTGGAAGGCGAACCGTCCTATTATGATGTGACACCTATTGAAGCGCTTCGGCCGTCCAAAGGCATGCTATCTCGCAGGGAGATGGAGATCCTCCAGCTCATCGCCCGGAATTACACCTCGAAGGCGATAGCGGAGGAGTTATACATCAGCTATGAAACCGTATCCACTCACCGCAAGAATATTTATCGCAAAACCCAAACTTCCTCTGTCTTGGAGCTGGTTCAACTGGCGCTGCAAAAAGGCTGGATTTAAGGAATGGCTTTCTCCTTGGAGAAAAACAAAAGGAAGGCGTAAAGCCCACCTAGCGCAGCAATTCACACGGCTTCAGGCCCGTATGTTTCTTAAAGGCGGTGCTGAAATGCGAAATACACGAATAGCCCATCATCACCGCGACTTCGGACACCGGCAACCCTTTTTCATGCAGCAGAAAACGGGCGCGTTCCATACGTTCTTTTTGGAAATAGTCATAGATGGTAGTGCCAAACATGGCTTTGAAACCCTTTTTCAGGTAACATTCATTCATGGCCACCATACGGGCCAGTTCTTTGATGGTTACCGGCGAATCCAGGCGGCCCATCAGGATGTTTCGGGCTTTCACAATTTTGTCCCGGTCTTTTTCCTGGGTCAGGAAGCGACAGCCATAACGCTCTTCGGGGTTGCTGGCAATAAATTGATCGGAGCTGTACAGCAACAACTCCATCCCTTTGCTCTGCAGAAAAATATTTTTCAGCACGCCTTTATAGGAATGATGAATAATCTGCTCCAGGGCTACTTTCGTCTTCGTGCCGGGAGAAAGCTGCTTCATGTACTGCCCGCCCTCGCTCTCAAATATCTGGGCCAGTTCGGTGGTATCAAAATGCTTCAACATGGCAGGATGGTAACTAACGTCGATCACTTCCATTACAGGCGCCGGTTTGTTCCGTTTGTACTTCCTGGAAAGTTCACAACCGGAATTCTGGCAGGAAGGGTTGTGGCAATAGCGGTCTCCCACAATGCAATAACGCAATTCTATCGCCGGTTTTTTATCGGAGGGTTCCGTATTATAATACACTAAACCCACATCTTCCACCGGCCACGCCTGAGGAAAAGCATAACGCTTCACCCGTACCTGCAATTGCTTTTCCACGCCTGCTTCTTCCTCTTCAATCAATTTTAACTCTTCGGAAAGACAAGATTGTGGCAAAGCAATAGCTAATATATCGGCTGGTGTTTCGCTCCTCAGACTGTTGGTAACCATAATGGCAAAGATACTACTTTATTCGATTGGACCTATACGAACCGGGTGTTTTACACTAAACTGACAATCGCGTTAGTGGCCAAATATTGAGGCATTAAGCGCAAAACACCATTTAAAGTAGGTATTGCCAATTTTGCACAAACACCTTGAAAATCGCTTAAAAATGCGTATTTTTGCCAATATAAAATCAACAGCGAAATTTAAAACTCAATGAGTGAAGAAAACGTTCAGGCAGCATCGCTGTCTCTAGCCGATCAAAACGGCTATGGTGCAGACAGTATTCAGGTATTGGAAGGTCTGGAGGCGGTGCGGAAAAGGCCTGCTATGTATATTGGTGATGTAGGGACCAAAGGGTTGCACCACCTGGTTTACGAAGTCGTAGACAACTCCATCGACGAAGCCCTTGCCGGTTATTGTTCTAATATTTGGGTGAGCATAGAAAAAGACAATTCCATTATCGTTACCGATGACGGGCGGGGTATTCCCACCGGCATTATGGCCAAAGAAAAACGGTCGGCGCTGGAGGTGGTGATGACGGTCCTTCACGCGGGGGGTAAATTTGACAAAAGCACTTATAAAGTATCCGGCGGATTGCACGGAGTAGGGGTCAGTTGTGTGAATGCGCTGTCGGAGACCTTTCATGTCACGGTGAAGCGCAAGGGAGAGATCTTTGAGCAGGAATACGAAAGAGGGATCCCCAAGGAGCCGGTAAAAGTAACCGGTGAGACCGAAGAGACCGGCACTCAGATTCAATTCTGGCCGGATGCCACCATTTTCAACGAGGTGGTTTACAACCGGGAAATACTGGCTTCCCGCCTGCGGGAACTGTCTTTTCTCAATAAAAAGATCCGGATCGAATTGATCGACCGGCGGGAAGAAGACGAAAACGGGGAACCGTACGCTGAAAGCTTTTATTCCGAAGGCGGCATCAAGGAATTTGTAAAACTTCTGGACAACCGCGCCAAACGTCATCCCCTGCTGGAAGCCCCTATTCATGTGGAGACACTCGATGAATCCACTTCTGTTTCCGTAGAGGTGGCCATGCAGTACAACGATTCCTTCAGCGAGAATATTTTTTCCTATGTGAATAACATCAACACCATTGAGGGAGGGACACATGTTTCCGGTTTTCGCCGGGCCATCACCCGCGTATTCAAGGCGTATGGGGAAAAGAACAAGCTCTTTGAAAAAGTAAAAATTGACATCAGCGGAGATGATTTCAGGGAAGGGCTGAGTGCTATTCTGTCGGTAAAGGTACCGGAGCCGCAGTTTGAAGGACAAACCAAGACCAAACTGGGAAACTCCGAGGTGATGGGCGTGGTAGACAGCGCCGTTAGTGGGGTGCTGACCAATTACCTGGAAGAGCATCCCAAACAAGCTAAAACGATCATCAGCAAGGTTATCCTGGCCGCCCAGGCGCGCCATGCCGCCCGGAAAGCCCGGGAGTTGGTACAGCGCAAGAGCGTTCTTAGCGGGGGCGGACTGCCAGGAAAACTGGCCGACTGCCAGGACAAAGACCCGGAAAGAAGTGAGATATTCCTGGTAGAGGGAGATTCGGCCGGCGGAACGGCCAAGCAAGGCCGTGACCGGGAATTTCAGGCTATCCTTCCGTTGAGGGGAAAAATTCTCAACGTAGAAAAAGCGCTGGAACATAAGATATACGAGAACGATGAGATCAAAAACATGTACACCGCTTTTGGGGTAACCGTGGGCACGGAAGATGACGAAAAAGCGCTTAACCTCGAAAAGCTCCGTTACCACAAGATCATCATTATGACCGATGCCGATGTGGACGGCTCGCATATCGCCACCCTCATTTTGACCCTCTTTTTCCGGAAGATGAAAGCCCTTATCGAACAAGGCTATGTTTACCTGGCCCAACCGCCGCTCTATAAGGTAAGCAAAGGCAAGGAGTTTATTTACTGCTGGACGGAGTCACAACGCCGTGAAGCCGTGACCAAGATCGCCAAAGGCGGAAAGGAAGAGAGTGTAGCGGTTCAGCGCTATAAAGGGCTGGGGGAAATGAACGCGGAGCAATTATGGGAAACGACCATGAACCCCGATACACGCATCCTTAAACAGGTAACCATCGAGAGCGCCGCAGAGGCGGACCTGGTCTTCAGCATGCTTATGGGAGAGGAAGTGCCACCCCGCCGGGAGTTTATCGAAAAGCACGCCCAGTACGCTAAACTGGACGTCTGATAGGCTACAAGTCCGGCGCCCTGACTCGTCAACGGGAACAGTTTTCAAAAGATATATTTGTCAACCGGTGAGCCAGCGTGCGTCGGGTGATGCGCTTATTGCTTGCATGCCATCAACAGTAGCCCTTTTCTTTGAAGCTGACGGTATTGACCCGGCCCGGCATTTAAAACTGATTCAATTCAAACGCACATTCGTAACTGATTACGCGCTTTTCTTTTTTGTTTTTCTTCCACGCTTCTTCCAAATGACTTAGTTCAATGATGTTGTTGGTGCTTGTTCCTTTGAATTCGGTTGCGACTCTTTCTAATGTTTTCAGTTCGTTTTCTGTAAATAAATCAGGCTTAAATGGTCTGTCTTTTCTTGCTATGAATTGCTCGCCAGTATATCCTTGAGGAAACTCAACTGTATGAATATCTATTGCTTCATTGTTAGTTAAATATTCAAAGATACTTTGGAAGTTGTTGGGTACGGGCCCCATATCAATTGCTTTGTAACGTACCCCACTAATGGAAAAACAAGTTTGTTTGAACATTAAAAAATCGGCATAGAACAATAGTTTATTCATTTTGGTTTTAAAAGGAGATAGCTTGTCGGAAAAATAAACCACCATTTCAGTAAACTTATCAAAATTTGGATTTCTGTAACCCGAAAAAACATCTGCTAAATGAGGGCCCAATAAATACGCTTTGAAATTCAGATCGAAAATCTTTTTTTCCTTTTTATCTGCCAGCAGTTGTGCTTCTTCTACATATTTGGCTTTGACTTTGTCGTCAAATGCTGCACACAGCTCGACCATTTCAATAAAAATTTTTGGTTCGTCAACCATCTGAATCAATTTGGCATTTGCCACACTAGGCATTTCGCCGGCTTCGTATTGGCGGTAACTGTTTACGCCAAATCCTAAAACTTCCGACATTTTGGTGGCCGATAAATTATATTTTCTGCGAATTCTAACGATTTCCTCCGGGAACGGAATATTGAATTTACCACGGTATTGATTATATATCTGATTCATATTCAGCTCGTCTAATGCCGTTGTGGTAAATTGTTCTTTGCTGTCCTCGCATATGTAATAATGGAAAACAATTTCAAATGT
>CAYXRN010000183.1:0-4293 GCA_964467635.1 uncultured Chitinophagaceae bacterium
AAGCCCTTGATCTTACGATATAGCGTAGCTTTGCTCATGTTTAGAGTTGCGGAAAGCTGCTCAATGTCGAACTTGCTATCGGTGATGTGTTGATCAATAGCCGCATGCAACCTTTGAAGGAATTCTTGATCGGCTTTTGACGACGCGATGCCTTTTATATGAGCGAGCGGAGAGCGTGTAAAATAATCCCGGATTATATGTCGATTGGACAGCAGGTTGCTGATCTGCGCCTGGAGATGATCAAAAGAGAAGGGCTTTTCGATATAAGCATCCGCCCCTACCTCTAGCCCTTCCAACTTTGATTGGAGGGAATTTTTTGCCGTAAGTAAAATGATGGGTATATGGCTGTAATCCAAGTCCGTTTTCATTTGTCGACACAGCGCTATTCCGTCCATGACCGGCATCATAATATCGCTGACGACAATATCTATCTGTTTATGCTTTAAAAGCTGAAGTGCCTCCTGTCCGTTTGTCGCTTTTTGAACATGATATCCGGCGTACAACTCTTGTCCGATATAGTTGAGAATCTCAAGATTGTCTTCTACGAGCAATAGTGTCGGCTTGGAAGTGTCATTCGCTGTTAAAGGCATCTCTGCCTGTATTCGGGGCTGAGGTGTAGTTCTCTCAACCTGATGCAGGTTGATTTCCACATCTTGATGAATCGGAAGAGAAACGATAAAAATATTCAGGCTGTCCGGTGATGTTTTCAGAAAAATTTCCCCTTTATGTAGCTCAACCAGTGAACGGACCAGTGGCAAGCCGATACCCGTTCCTGCCTCTTTTTCAGTTTCCTTTATACGGAAGAACGGCTCAAATATCTTTTCTTTATACTGGTCTGGAATAAGATAGCCGTCGTTACGCACTTCCACATAAAAGTTGTTGTCTTCACTGCTGAAGGGTAGAAGCTTTACCTGTACCTGTAGCCCAGCATATTTGATGGCGTTGTTGATCAGGTTCACAAGTATTTTTTTTACTGCCTCGCTGTCGACATAAGCATGCAGAATGATCCGCGGCAGCTCGAGCCGGTATGAAAGTTCTCTTTTTTCTGCAGCAGACTTAAACAACGTGAAAACTTCGCTGACCAGTTCATTGATATTTGTATCCGTGAAATTGAGGGTGAGCTTGTCGGCTTCAGCCTTACGGAAGTCAAGCAATTGGTTGGTGAGATCGATTAGGCGATTGGTATTCTTATGCATCATCTGTAGAGTTTGATCCATTTCTTTCTCATTTATACAGCCGTTTATCAGTTTATCAAGCGGCATTTTGATGAGGGTTAAAGGCGTTCGAATTTCATGAGCTATATTAGTAAAAAAATTTATTTTTGCATTGTATATTTCTCGTTCTGTATTAATCTGGATGGTTTCAATTTTACGTTTATTTTTTTCAGTCATTGCCAGATGATAGTACCGTATAATAAGGATAATAATAGCGGATGCCAGCAAGATATACAATAGATAAGCCCAGGAGGTGGCCCATATAGGCGGTAATATTTCTATATTCAGTCTTGTTTCATGGCTATTCCATACCCCATCGCTGTTAGATCCTTTTAGCCTAAAAGTATATTGACCCGGAGGCAATTTAGTATAAAATATTTTTCTGTTTCTATCCAATTGAACCCACGCTTTATCTATTCCCTCCATTTTATACGCATACTGATTCCGCTCGGGTATGATATAACTCAGTGCTGCAACTTCTATGCTCAGGTTGGACTTGTTGTACGGCAGCGTAAGGCTGTCGGTATAAATAATGGATTGATGCAGGTCGCCTTTCCCCTTTCCGATAACGGCATCTTGGTTGTTTAACTGCAAGCCGGTAATATATACCGGGGGTGTAAAATTATTTTTAAAAAAATATTTGGGATTGAAACTAATCATACCTTTTACGGTGCCAAAGAAAAAAGTGCCGTCGTCACTTTCAAAAGAAGAGTTGTAGTTGAATTGGTCCGTGGGTAGACCGTTGGCAGTATGAAAGCTTGTGAAGCTTTGATTTTCCGGACGAAAGCGGCAAAGTCCTTTTGCTGTGGATATCCAGAAATTGCCATTACTGTCTTCCATAATGCGAAACACTTGGTTGTCTGGTAGCCCGTCATTTGTGGTGTAGTTTTTTATTTTTCCATTGGATGGCGTATAATGACTAAGGCCGCTTTCAGTACAAAACCAGAAAGTATGCTGGTCGTCCTCGAATAGATTATTTACATAGTTATTTATGAGTGTATTCGGCTCCCCTTCCTGATGAGCTAATCTCCCTTTAATATTCGTTTTCCTGTTTTTGTAATAGACGCCATCACCATAGGTACCCACCCAAATTGTGCCTGTTTCATCTTCATGAATGCTCTGAATATGGGTGTTGAAAAAAGGGAGTGCGTCAAAGTAATCTTCCTTCCGATTATACTTGAAGAGGCCACTCCATGTGCCGACTAATATATCTCCTGAGCGTGTTCTATAGATACATACGATAAAGTTACTTTTAAGTGAATGCGGGTTTAAAGAGGCATCGTAATGCCTGACCACTTTGCCTGTAGCTATATTCATAACATCAAGGCCGTGTTCATAGGTTCCGATCCACAGTTCATTGCCGTCTGCAATCAATCCATGGATATTGTGATAGCAAATGCTGCCCTTCTTACCGTCAGGTATAAAATGCCGGATGTCTCCCGTTTTCAAGTTAATGCGGTTTAAGCCGGCGTCTTCGGTCCCCACCCACAAGTACCCGAAGTCGTCCCTGCATATTTCATGCACAATATTGCCGCTCAGGCTTGGCTCACCAGGTTGTGGAAAATATTTTCGGAAGTTGTTATACTGAGTAGAGAAATAGTTTACACCACCAAAAAAGGTACCTACCCAAATGCCACCCTCGCGGTCTCTATATATGGCATTGATAATGTTGTCGGTAATGGAATAAGGATTGTTGTACTCTTTCGATACGATTTTTGCCTGCAACGTTCGAAGATCAAGGATGTAAATACCGTTTTCCGTACCCATCCAGCAGATATTGGGCGATTGCCTGAAGATTGTATGAACATGCACATTTGTACCTGCTGTTTTATTTTTTCTGAATATGTCTTTTACCGTGCCTGCACGCGTATTGAGCAACAGTGTCCTATTCATGCAGCCGATCAATACCAGTGAATCATTGACGGGGTAAATATCTTCTATCGGTGTCAATCTTTCTTCTTTGTATAGGGCAGCCAGGTCGTAATCTGTAAATTGTTGACTGCCCACCTGTAACTGTTTGATTAATCCACTGGCGGTGGCTATCCATATGCCTCCACTATCCATGCAACGAAGTGTTACCGTTTGATCATTTTTAAAGGGAAATACAGTAAGTCTTTGATTGCCTGTGTTATAACGATATAATGTAAAATTAGAAATGATCCAGATAAATTGATTCTTACCGCCGGTAATGTAACGCACTTCACCCGGCACTATTTTATCAAAAAAGCTAAAACTTTCCTGCCTGGGGTCGTATATATAAATACCATGGTAGGTGCCTACCCAAAGTCGTCCCTTTTTATCTTCATATAAACTGAGAATAGAATTATTCCCGATGCTGTTGCTGTCTGATGCTACATGATGGAAAACTTTAAATGTATTGCCATCGAAGCGGTTTAAGCCGTTCCGGGTACCGAACCACATAAACCCTTTTGTATCTTGTAGGATGGCGGTGATGGTATTGCTGGATAAGCCGTCCTGTACCTGATAATGCCTAAAGTAATAGGAAGCCTGCTGCGCTTGGCAAAAAGCAGGAATGAGGATAATTACTAGCCAAATAATCTTTAGAATCAGGTTTTTTGTGTTTTTTTTTAACACTCTTAAAATTTCTTTTATTCGCCTGACTAAAGTTAATAGACTATGCCTGATCTGCCAAAATAATTTCTATATTGAAATGATTTGATTGTAAAATGAGACGATTAGCTCATTTCTCCTGTTTTGACAGCTGTATATTTGCGAAAGCATCTTTCGGCTATTTTAATTTAACGCGCTCCTTGATAAAAGATCAAAGTCAAAAAATATGATACAAAGTTTATTTTACAAAAAAATCGACCCACATCGCAAAGTATGGATTATCACAACAGTCGCTGCCACACTGGTTATTTGTTTTATAATTACAGGGCATGCGGCAGCCGTATCGGCAGACTTTCTTCCGCAGGTACATGTCAGTGGTAGGGTCACAGATGACAACGGCCAGCCCTTGGTTGGGGTAAGTATTCGTGAAAAGAATACTCAACATGGGACCACATCCGATGAAAACGGACGGTTCGAATTGGATGTCTCTTCGGATAAAGCTGTTTTA
>CAYXRN010000183.1:4303-5976 GCA_964467635.1 uncultured Chitinophagaceae bacterium
TTTTACAAATAAGCTATATGGGCTATTTTAGTAAAGAGATTGTGGTAAGCTCCCATATGACCATTGTCTTGGAAGCCCAAACCAGCCTACTGGATTCGCTGGTAGTTGTAGGCTACGGCACCCAAAAGAAAAGTGATGTAACAGGTGCTATAGCTTCCATAAAAAGTGCCGATATTGCTTCAATGCCGGTACCGGATGTAGGCCAAGCCATAGAAGGTAAAGCAGCCGGGGTACAAGTCGTGTCTTCCGGCGCCCCGGGAAGCAACGTGTCCATACGTGTGCGCGGTGTAGGTACGATCAATAACAGCGACCCGCTGCTGGTGATTGACGGTGTGCCTACCGATGTGCCGTTGAATATGCTGAATCCGGATGACATTGCTTCAATAGATGTGTTGAAAGATGCGTCCGCTGCCGCTATTTACGGATCGCGCGGTGCTAACGGCGTGGTGATGGTCACCACTAAGACAGGAGGAGGAAGGAATCGTGTGACGTTCAATGCCTATGTAGGCATGCAAAGGGCAACAAATATGGTGGAAATGCTCAACGCGTCACAGTTTGCCTTGCTCAATAATGAGATGTTGAAAAACAATAACCTGCCTACGTATCCCGGTTATGCTCATCCAGACTCGTTAGGGGCTGGTACGGATTGGTTGGGGCTTTTATTCAGGGAGGCACCTATTCAACATTATTCACTTGCTTATTCCGACGGCAACGACAAAAGCAATTATTATGTGTCCGCATCCTACCTGAACCAGCAGGGTATTGTTATCAATACGGCCTATAAACGCTATACCATACAATTCAACGGCAATGCAAAAGTGTTAAGTTGGCTTAAATTTGGCAATCACCTTACACTCAATCATGACGAAAAGCCTAGTGGTGCTTATGATATCAGGAATACCATGGCCGCAAACCCCACGCTGCCTTTGTATAATGAAGACGGTACTTATGCCGGGCCGGTAGGCCAGGCAAAATGGGTGGGAGATGTCACAAATCCCATAGCTAAAGCTTCTTTGGTTAAAAATAACACAAAAGGGTATAATATTTTAGGGTCGTTGTTTGCTGAAGCGACACTTTATAAAGGGCTTACTTTCAGGACCAGCGGTGGAATACAAGCAGAATTCTGGGATAGCCGTTCTTGGGCACCAAAATACGATTACGATCCAATACCGCAGCCAAGTGCTTACTTGTCAGAGCAGTATAACAAAAGTTTTACGTTTAATTGGGATAATTATTTTACCTATGATGCCTTTTTTAATACCGTACACCATCTGACAGTAATGTTGGGTATGAACGCACAAAGCAATCGTTACGATTATATATCTGGAAATATCAGTGGTTTTGCCAGCGAAGAAACACAACAGTTGCATAACGGCACTTCGCAGATCGGCCTCGACGGCAGTGCATCGGAATGGTCTTTGACATCCTATTATGGCAGGGTGAACTACGATTATGACAACAAGTACCTGCTTACGGCGACGTTGCGCAGGGACGGATCTTCCAGGTTCGGTGAAAGCCACAAATGGGGCACTTTCCCATCGGCTTCCGTTGCATGGAGGATATCAAGGGAACAGTTCTTCCAACCGGTGAGTTTTGTCGACGATCTGAAAATACGACTAGGATACGGGGTTACGGGTAACCAGAATATCAGCAACTATTCTTTTGCATCCACT
>CAYXRN010000184.1:0-5934 GCA_964467635.1 uncultured Chitinophagaceae bacterium
TTAAAATTGACAGATACTTCCCAAGTAGCAAGACTTGTTCAAGTTGTGGATGGATAAACCAAGATTTAACACTTTCCATCAGAGAATGGACTTGTAAATCTTGTGGTGAAGTACAAGGTAGAGATGTAAATGCAGCAAAGAACATATTAAAGCAGGTATAAACAGATTGTCGGGTTCAGGGATTGAATCCTACGTTAAGCAAAAACGGGATGAGGCGTTGCCATTAGGTAAGTTTACGACCCCCGAAGCCTAACCCATCGCCTCTGGCGTGGGTGGGTAGTTCACTCACTTCCTGAAGGTACTGCAAGCGACACGCCGGTCCTTACAGGTATCCCAAAATCCGGACTGCCATCTTCATTCCAGCCAAAAGGTTGCATCCTGGGAGAACGGTGGCCCCCGCAACCTTGTCCCGGCGCGCTGTTGGCATGGTAAAGTATCCAATACTCCTTGCCGTCCGGTGACCTGAAAAAAGAATTATGACCGGCTGCATACACGCTATTTTCTTTGGAGCCCTGGAAGACCGGTTCAGGATGTTTTTTCCAGGAAGCTGCCTCCAGGAGATTATTCTTATTCACAAGGGTTAACATCCCTAAACTATAAAAATCAGTCCAGCATCCACTTGCAGAATAGATCAAAAACACATCATCCTCATGCATTAAAATTTGCGGTCCTTCATTAACATTTACATGCGAAGGATTTTGTCCGGGCAAATCTCCATGTTTTTCCCACGTGTATTGAGGAAAGGAAATCATTACTCTTTTACTCTCAATGGTCCACGGATTTTTCAACCGGGCAATATAGATATTTTGCTGGCCATTGGTATTGCCTTCCCATCCACTCCAGATCATATACCATTGGTCTTTATACTCAAAGACAGAACCGTCAATGGCCCATTTATCGGAACGTGCTGCTATCTTTCCTTTAAAGGTCCATTCTCCATGTAGCGGATCTTTATTTTTATTTTCCAGCACATACATGCGGTGTGTTTTGTTTTGTCCGTTGTCAGCAGCAAAATAGACATACCATTTGCCTTTGATCAAATGAATTTCCGGAGCCCAGATTGCGTGAGAATAAGCTGTATTATAGGGAGGTCTCCAAATTGTCTTCTTTTCAGCTGTTTTAAGGTTGGCTAAATCTTTTGTTTTCCATAATACAAGCCGGTTGCCCATTGTTTGCATGTAGTAGTAAAAACCATCATGATAAATGGCCCAGGGATCGGCTCCCGAAGGCAACAGCGGATTTGTAAAAGAAGCCCCTTCCTTGGCATGCCCTTTATTCGTTTGCTTTTGGGCATGGCAGGCGGTAAATAAGAATAGGGCTGTTCCCAATAAGGGCATGATTATTTTAAGGTTACTTTTTTTCATTATTCTATTCTCTGTTCGGGTATGGGAAATTTGGGCTGAAAAGCAGCAGATTGTTTACTGTCTATTTTACAGTTATGGTCTTTAACCATTTCACCAACAGCATTCGTCAGTATTTGTTTTATTTGATCTGGACGAGCAGATATACGCGCGTTTACCAATAGGGTAACCGTATTAAAGTTTACCGTTTGGCGTGTTTGTTTTAAAAGCGGTTCATGCAGAGAAGTAAAGCTTATTTTTCTTTGCCATTGCCCTGATTGTATTAAAAATTTCAGATGGCCGATAGGATATTTTTTTTGTTTGATTTTCCCATACATTTTGTTGATCAGTTCCTGGGCCAGCTCTACGGCGTTGTCATTCAAAGCAGCAATAGATAAGGTTTCATCTAGCCAGGCTAGCTTTGCCTCCCCCGCTCCGTACTTCTTGTAATTTATTTGCAGCGACTTCCGTTCTCCCCCGGGTTGGAATTGTCGTTGGGCTAGCAGCCATTTTTCAATGTCTTCTTTTTTTAATGAGTCTTGGTACATCATCGACCTTCCTGACAGGTACCGCTCCGACCATCGTTTCACTTCCTGGAGTTCCTGCTCAGAAAGAAGATCCGTTTTATTGGCAATCAACAGATCTGCTTCTTCTAGTTGTTTCTCAAAAATATAATTGACATCCTCATCCTCAAATACCGGATCTCCTTTTATGATCTTTAATATATTCCGGGCATCTGCAAAAACAGAATAGACGATTTCAAGCTCTGGATAAGCGTTTAAGAGTGGCTTTATCACCGTGGCGACGATATCGGTACAGGAGCCTACCGATTCGGCGAACAGTATTTCTGGCGCTGCAGTGTCCCAGAAAGAAAGGATGGCCTTTTCCAGATCAGCATAGTGGCAACAGAAGCAACCATTAACTACTTCCCGGTTAGGGATCTCTAATCCTTTTAAAAAGGCACTATCTACCAGCTGAACGCCCTGGTCGTTGGTGATTACGCCTGTTGGAATGTTCTTTTCCTTTAGCCAGGCACAGGCTTGCTGTATAGCGGTTGTCTTCCCGCTACCGAGAAACCCGCCTAATAAGAATAATTTCATTGCGCTGCACCCGAAAGTTTTTTTATCAATTTCACTTCGTTGCTGTCATAAGGTCTGCCGTCCTTATAAAAGATGTCATGGAACCATACTTTTGGAGGGGCGTTGTATTCTTTTGTCCAACTGTCCCAGGGGTAAATGGTTTGGGTTTTTCCATTCACAAATCCCCAGTTTATAGCCCCTACATGCTGTTGTTTAAAATAGGGTAAGATGTTTTCAAAAGTACTTCCTGTCGGACGGGCCATATATTCCGAACATATGAGAGGACGGTTGTATCTTTTTAAAAGAGTGACCTTCTTTTTCGCTACATCCAAAGGGGCATAACAATGAAAAGAGATTACATCGGAGTGATTGAACATAAATTGATCCATCGGGTCCATGGTGGCGGTGTCCGCCCACTGGCGATGCCATGGAGCAACGGTTAGCGGTTGAGACGGATTGACTGCACGTGCCCACTGAAAAGCTTTTTTTAGTAAAATAAAGGCGTACTTATATTTTTCTTCCGGCGACAGGCCTTTGGGAAAACGTCCCCCATTATTGTTGTCCGGCTCATTAAATAAATCCCATAAAACAACGCGGTCGTCTTCGGCGAAATGCCGCATTACCCCTTGTAAATAGTTCTTTAACCCGCCGTATTGGCTGGTATCGGAAAGGACATCAGCACCAGGGCTTTGTACCCAACCGGAATTATGTACATGAGGACGGGGCTCAGGCTGTTTTCCTGCTTTGGGAAAGGGATTCCAAACACCATCAAAGAAAACGAACATGGTCCCGATGCCGTGGCGGTCTGCTATCGTTAAAAACTGGTCGATGCGATTTAAGAAACCTGTAGAATCCTCCTTCCAGAGAAGGTCATGCAAGTATACCCGAAGGACATTAAAGCCAAGATCCTGGGCCCAGCTCAGCTCTTTATTAATCGCTGCCGTATCAAAAGTTTCTGCCTGCCAAAATTCCAGTTGATTAATCGCATAGGCTGGGGTATAATTACATCCTATCAGCCAGCCGCCCTGTTGCTGATACCATTGCTTGGCTTGCTCAGCAGACCACCTTGTGGCCAGGCTGTCGGTTGTACCGCCTGTAGAAGATTTTCCTGCATTGTTACAGGCGCCAGTTAAAAGCACCGCTGCTAAAAGGGTTAATAGCATACTGTTCTTCCCGGTCGTGTTTCGTCTGTTCATTGGTCTATTCTCTTGAAAAAAGTGACAAGGTACGTTAAATCTTTGAGATTTTTCAACCCGGACCATGCCGGCTGACCCTTGCTTTTATCGATATTCATTTATTTTTGAAGGAGACAAAAGATGCTGCTTTGTCTATTTTTAAGACGGGCTGCCCCGGAATCTGGAGGGGCAGTGGCAAAGAAATTATTGGATTATATTAAAAAAATATTTTACTTTAGAGCGTTTACCCGTTTACGCTGTATGAACCCTTTTTTTTATTTAAGCATTCTACCTTATTATCATACCGGATTTTCACCATCTGCGTCAGTTATATCGGGCCTGCTATTTTGTGGTGCGATGGGCTTATTAAGCTTGTTCACGATCTCTTTTTACCTCATCAACAAGCGATCGCGTGTATACTTATACTATGGATTGTTCGTGTTATTCAGCCTTTTGGGAGGTGTTATCAACCTGCAGTACGACCTGTCATTGACAGATTATCCCAAACCGATGGAGCCTATCGCCGCCCTTTTGTTAGAAGTTGCAACGTTGTTGGCTTTTTCCTCCTATTCTTTATTTACGATCCGGCTGCTGGACTTAAAAAACAAAAACAAAGGTATCGTTAGATGGATTAGCACAATGGCGTATGCTTCTTTGTTCTATGTGATAGTTTATGCTATAATATATCAATGGATAGCCGAGTATGAAGGCCTTTATTTTATGCTTTCCAGATGTGTCATTATTTTTATGAGCTTAACCGCACTGATATGGCTTATCGTAAAAATTCAGTCTCCGGTAAAAAATCTTTTTATTATTGGTAGCTTATGCTATCTGTTTGGTGCGGTTTTAGCCAGCATCCTGCAACTTGTTCCCCATCTTCCATTTGAAGCGCTGTATGAGATCCGTACGACTATTTATTTTGAGGGAGGAATACTGTTAGAATCTTTCTTTTTCGGACTGGCCATTAGTTACCAGGTATACCTTTTAAACAAATCGAAACAAAAAGAAGAAGAGCATCTGAGAGTACAGGCGGAATATGAAAAAAGCCTTGCCCAGGCAGAGATGTTGGCTACCCGGATGCAGGTTAATCCACATTTTATGTTCAACAGCCTGGGGGCTATAAACTTGCTCATTCAAAAAGGAGAAAACAAAAAGGCCATTCAATATTTAATCACTTTCAGCCGGTTCATTCGAATGATCTTAGAACTTCCCAAGAGCCCGACCATTACGTTAAAAGAAGAACTCAAACTCATCAGGTATTATCTTTCCCTGGAAGAAAAAAGATTTGATGAAAATTTTAGGTTCTCTATTAATAAAGTTGATTCTGATTTGGTGGATAATACCCTTATTCCCCCGTTATTGTTGCAGCCTTTTGTGGAGAATGCCATCTGGCATGGTTTGTTGCCTTCGCCCCGTAAGCGCAAGGAGATTAATATCAACATCTATAAAAAATCATCTTCCATTGAAATTATTATTGAAGATAATGGTGTAGGGGTGTCCTATCAAAATGAAGCGGACAAATATCCCGAGAAAAAGAGCTTGGGCACAAAAATAACCAAAGACCGGATTCACCAGTTTAATCAGAGCTTTAATAGCCATATTGATTTGAATATCTTGGATAAAAGTACGGCCTCCGACAAAAGCAGCGGTACGATGGTGATTTTAACCATAACCGGAGTAGATGAACAGCCCGTCAATGCTTAAACAAATAAAGCAAGTCGCTCACTTGTAATGGAGTAAAAATTATGGATAGTTTTGCCCTAATAAACAATACATGTTTTTTAATAGATGATGGAGAAAATCCATTTTATAAAAGTGGAGCGTA
Source organism: uncultured Chitinophagaceae bacterium (assembly GCA_964467635.1). Lineage (GTDB taxonomy): Bacteria > Bacteroidota > Bacteroidia > Chitinophagales > Chitinophagaceae > FW021-bin31. The sequence goes on from CAYXRN010000184.1 coordinate 5,420, forward strand.
AAACCGATAGACTCGGTGGGATGTAAGCGACCATCAGCCTTGAGTTAAGGTGTATTGACGGATAGTTTGGACTTGCTTCGCCAATTGAACAAACGAAGAACCCATCTGACCAAAGTAGCTTACGATACCAATACACTAGCAATTCCTAAATTCAGAGAAGGGATTAAGTTAAATGTTCACAGACCAATGGAAGGCGCTCCTTTGTTTGCGACTGTATCCAAATCAACAACAGGTAAGTATGATGTTTCTATCACTTGTGAAGTTGAACATAAACCATTTGAGAAAACCAATAAATCAGTTGGGATAGATACGGGTATAAAAGCACTTGCCATACTTTCAGACGGAAGTAGTTATGAAAATATCAAATCACTTAAAATTAAATTAAAGAAATTAGAATATGAACAAAGACAACTTTCCAAGAAGATAAAAGGAAGTCAGTCAAGAAATAAACACAAAAAGGAAACTTGCTTTAGTACACGAACAAATCACAAACATTAGAAAAGATTACTTGCATA
>CAYXRN010000185.1:0-5793 GCA_964467635.1 uncultured Chitinophagaceae bacterium
GGGCTACTAATTCTTCTGGATACATAATTTTATATTTTTTGCAAAGTTATAACACTGATGGCGGAATATTGTTTCAAATCCCATAAACTGCCACTTTGGCGTATTTTAACTCTAAGATTGTCATTTTGTCTTTGTTTTAGCTTTTTTTCTGCAGTTTTTACGGCTACAACCGGTTGGTATCTCATTTGTGCTATAGGAAGCAAGTTCAAAATTAAAAATTAAAAAATTAAAGACCATGAGAACACTTGCAAAAAACAGCGGAAACAAACCGGTATTAAGCATCTTCGATGATTTATTCGCACCGGTAAACTATTGGTTAGAAGATTTTGAAAGCAAAACATCAGGATTTCTGCCACCGGTAAATATACGGGAAACAGATGAGGCTTACCAATTGGAGGTCATAGCCCCCGGGATGGACAAGGCGAATTTCAAAATCAAAACCGAAGGGGATATGTTAACCATATCCGCCGAAAAGAAAGAAGAGAAAAAAGAGGAAAAGGATAAAAGCATCCGTACCGAATACAGCTTCCGGTCTTTTAATCGTTCCTTCACTTTAAATGAAGACATTGATTCGGAGAATGTACAGGCTAAATACAACGGCGGTGTTTTATACCTGACCCTGCCCAAAAAAGAGGAAAAAATTATAAAACCTAAAGAGATAACGGTAGAATAAACCAGACAGATTCAAATTTCACACCCGAATCTGACAACCGGCTCGTTCACGGGCCGGTTTTTTTATGGGCTGGAACATAAAAGCCCGAAAGGCTGTTTTGTGAGCGGTCCGTGACTTTTAAACAAACCCTTTAATAAGCCTAACCGGATGGCTCCGGCTTGCAAAATGCAAAAACCAGAAAAGTAAATGCCTGGCGCAGTCATGTTTTGCCCTTGAGGCGGCATTAGCGTGTGTGAAAAAGATCACTTTTCCAAATTCCATCATCCTTCAGGGAGGTTCACTGCAATAAGGGGTTCTTCTCCCTGGCACTTTTTCGGGGACGGGCAGTACGGACCATTGCTCGCAAGATATCCTCCAGTTGATGAATATCTTTGATATTCCTAAAGACAAGCAGAAAGTTTTTACCCACCTGTTTCAATTGCCCGAGGTTGGTTTCCGTCTGGATATATTTTAAAATGCCCTGAAAAGTAGCCGATTCAAAATAGGGAGAATCCGGATTATTAATAAAATAACAACGTACGGTCCCCTTCTTTATAATGATCTTTTCAAACCCCAGATCAATACCCATCATCCTGCACTTTATAGCAGCAATCAAACCATCTGTCTCCGGTGGCACGGGGCCAAAGCGATCCTCCAGTTCATTTCGAAATTTTTTTAAAAACTCGTCCGTTGAAAAATTATCAAGCTGCTGATAAAGCGTTAAACGTTCCGTATCACTCTTAACATACCAGTCCGGTATCAATAATTGCATATCCGTATCCAACATACAATCATTTATAAAATCTTCCTTATCCTGTATTTCCTCTTTAAACAATTCCTTGAAATCCGAATGTTTTAGTTCATGTATGGCTTCGTTAAGTATTTTATGGTACATATCAAAACCAATTTCGGCAATGAAACCGCTTTGTTCTGCACCAAGCAGATTACCGGCTCCCCTTATATCCAGGTCACGCATAGCGATCTGAAAACCACTACCAAGATCACTATACTGCTCCAGCGTCTGTAACCTTTTTCTTGATTCGTTGGTCAATGTGCTCATGGGCGGAGCCAGCAAATAACAAAAGGCTTTATGATTGCTGCGTCCCACTCTTCCTCTAAGCTGATGAAGGTCACTCAATCCGAAATGATGTGCGTTGTTTACAATGATCGTGTTCGCATTGGGAATATCCACCCCACTTTCCACAATGTTCGTACAGATCAACACGTCTATTTCATTATTGATAAAACGCATTATCGTATTTTCCAGTTGACTACCCTCCATTTGTCCATGTGCGGTGGCAATGGTAAGATCAGGGCACAACCCCTGAATCACCCCGGCGATCTCCGGAAGGTTCTTCACCCTATTGTGTATAAAGAAAATCTGCCCTCCTCTTTCGGTTTCAAAATAAACAGCATTTCGGATCAAATCCTCATTAAACACATGCACTTCAGTCTGAATGGGTTGCCGGTTAGCAGGTGGAGTATTAATAATAGAAAGGTCCCGCGCTCCCATTAAAGAGAACTGTAAGGTACGCGGTATGGGCGTAGCCGTTAATGTAAGTGTATCTACGTTTAGACGCAATTGACGGAGCTTTTCCTTCGCTGACACTCCGAATTTCTGTTCTTCATCAATGATCAGAATCCCTAAATCTTTAAACTTTACTTTCTTATTAAGTAAAGCATGGGTACCGATAATAATATCAATTTTACCTTCTGCTAACGCTTCCAGCGTTTCTTTCTTTTGTTTAGCAGTTTTAAACCGGTTCAGGTAATCAATCCGACAAGGGAAGTCCTTTAGCCTTTCGGAAAAAGTCTGGTAATGCTGATAGGCCAGAATAGTAGTAGGGACCAAAACAGCGGCTTGTCTGCCATCTACCAAGGTTTTAAAAGCAGCGCGAACAGCAATTTCGGTCTTTCCAAAACCTACATCTCCACAAATCAGTCGGTCCATTGGGGTCTCCGATTCCATATCACGCTTTACCGCTACGGTAGCCTTCGCCTGATCGGGCGTATCTTCGTAAATGAAAGACGCTTCAAGTTCATTCTGAAGATAAGTATCGGGTTGATGCGCAAACCCTTTCTCCGCCTTACGGGCAGCATAAAGTTTAATAAGGTCCTTAGCAATATCTTTAACCTTATTTTTTGTCTTGTTTTTAAGCTTCTGCCAGGCATCACTTCCCAGTTTGTTGATTTTAGGAACCGTCCCTTCCTTACCACTATACTTACTTATCTTATACAGTGAGTTGATGTTTACATAAAGCAGGTCGTTGTTTTTATAAACAATACGTACGGCTTCCTGAACAACTCCGTCCGTTTCTATCTTTTGCAATCCGCTGTAGGTTCCCACCCCGTGATCGATATGGGTCACAAAATCACCCGGTTGTAATTCGCGCAACGTTTTTAATGTGAGCGCTTTGTTTTTACTGTAGGCCTGTTTTACCCGGTACTTGTGATAGCGTTGAAAAATTTCATGATCGGTATAGCACAAAAACTTATGTTCGTTATCAATAAAACCTTTGCTGATAGGAACAGGAACCTGGTAAAAGGATAGATTGGCATGCAGGTCTTCAAAAATAGAATAAATACGGCTAAGTTGCTTTGGATTTTCAGCAAAAATAAAAAGTGAATAGTTACCGTGTTGCTTTAAGTCTTCAATCAGTAAATCAAACTTCCGGTTAAAAACAGGCTGCGGCACAAAGTCAAAAGAAAAAGGTTCCATGGCCGTAGCCGGCTTGCCTGCAGGAAGGCCAAATTCAATTACTTGATGGTCCCTAAAAAAACCTTCCGTATTAACAGAATCTATAAAATCCTTTTGATGAAGCATTACCGTTTTTTCTTCCTCGCCGGTTACACTTGCTTCCTGTATTTTTGTTTTGCTCTCTTTGGTTAAAAAAGCTGCCAGTTTATCTCCCATTTGGTCGATGATCTCCAGAACATAACCGGAATCTTTTACCCACCAGGTCGTATTGTCTGGCAAGAATTCAAAAAGTGCCGCTTTATCCTGGCAAAAAGCTGCCTCCGTATCCGGAGCGTTTGTATTCAAATCAGGGATCAAAGTTACCGCCTGTAATTTGCGTTCACTCAGCTGGGTGGCAGCGTCAAAAGTACGAATGGACTCTACTTCCTCTCCAAAAAGCTCCAGCCTGTAAGGCTTGTCATTGCCAAAAGAATAGATATCCAAAATCCCCCCCCGCATCGCATATTGTCCCGGTTCATAGACAAAATCAGCATTTTTAAAACCCAGTTTTACCAATTTATCTAAAAGTTCATCCGTATTCAGCTCGTTGCCCTTTTGGATCTTGATCATCGCGGAAGAAAAAGCCTTTGGAGGTACCACTTTTTCAAACAAGGCTTCAGGATAGGTAACCAGTATTTTCCGGTGAATCTCTTTTTTATCCTCAGGCGTAAACTTCATCAATGCTTCTGTCCGCAGCATGGCATGGCTGCTGTTCATCACTTCGAAACTTCCAGTTTTCTTAAAGGAATCCGGGAAATAAAAAATATCCAGTGCACGAATAATATTGACCAGATCATTTTGGAAATAAGCCGCTTCTTCTTTGTCATTCAGGATAATAACATGATTATTAGCGGTAAGTCGGGTAAGGGCACCGATAAGGAAAGCGGGGGCCGTTCCGGCAAGTCCCTGTAACTGTATTCGCCTGTTGTCGGACATAGAAATCCTTTCCGCAATCTCTTTCAGGCGGTTATCTTGACAGTAGGATTCCAATATCACGTCCAAATTCATCTCTGGAGTGCAAAGTTACGAAAGAATAAGGAGCATGAATAACCAAAGAATAAGAATCGGTTTGTCAATCGATAACATTTGTAAAATAGGAAGATCATGGCCCTGCGTTTCCCTGTCTTCCGGCAAGTTTTCCCCAACAAAAAAAGGCGGTGCGGATAAACATATTCCGTGCTTGTATGCAAACTTACGAGTCCTCCAGATGTTGAATAAAGAAAACCAAAATTGTATTTCCATGCTACACGAAATTTGGACCATTGGCCATTCTACCAGAGCCCTAGCTGACTTTATTTCATTGTTAGCAGATAATAAGATTGAAACACTTGCAGACGTCCGCACCCTTCCAGGTTCCACCAAATACCCCCAATACAACCAGGAAACTCTGATTAAATCTTTACCCATCGCCGGCATAGATTATGTCTATTTAAAAGGGTTAGGCGGCTTGCGAAAGCCCCATAAAAACTCAAAAAACACCGTTTGGCGCAACATCTCCTTCCGGGCTTATGCGGATTATATGGAAACTGACGAATTTAAAAAAAACACAGCGGAATTAATGGCCATGGCTAAGCAAAAACGCGTGTGTCTATGCTGTTCAGAGGCCGTATGGTGGCGCTGCCATCGAAGTATGATCGCCGACTACCTTAAAAGCAAAGGCTGGCAGGTAAATCACATCATGGGGGCCGATAAAATAGAAAAACACCCTTATACCCAACCGGCCAGGATCATTGAGGGTCAACTCTCTTACGGACCAGCTACCCCAGGTTAAGTGGCCGATGAGGGTTTTACCCTTTCTTTAATAAATTGCATACTTTTGAGATTCACCTTCAATCTAAAGCCATGAAGAAATTGATATTATTCGCTTTAATGAGTTCCCTTACTGTCACCGCTTTTAGCCAGACCGTAAATGACGTTCCCATAGCCGATATAGACGCGGAATACATCCAGCTCATAGCCGGAAAATGGCCATTACTTAGTTCCAAAATGACCGTAAATATTGATTTTGGCCAGCCATCTCAATTGCTGTCGAATAAACATACGGTCATTAAAGATAAAGATGGTAAAAAGATTGTATTTAATTCAATGATAGAAGCACTGAATTTCATGACAAAAAATGGTTATGAATTTGTACAGGCGTATGTCCTTCAAGAAGGAGAAAACAGCTATTGTCACTATTTAATGAGAAGAAAAGACCAAAGCGCCAATGTACGTGGAGGCAGCTTCAGCACAGAAAACACTCAACTACAACCCGACTCGTCTGCTGCCGACGCCTCCACGGTCGTAAAAAATTAATCTAACCGCTGTAACACAAAACCAACCTGAAGCAGCAAATTTTCGAACGGTTCATTCCGGGCTTCCAAAGGCCGTCATTTTTCGATCACGCTCCTGCCATCTCAATCAT
>CAYXRN010000186.1:0-5764 GCA_964467635.1 uncultured Chitinophagaceae bacterium
TTGGCGGGCCTGGAATTTTTTCAAAAACCCGCCGGCAAATTGTTTCATTTCCTGGGCATGGTCGCTGTATTGGGTCGCCCGCTCATAGGTATCGGCCAGTCCCATCATGGTCTGATACAGGAATTCCGCCATTTCATCCATCATCATCTTCTTGGTCCACAGGTCAATACGCAAAGCTGTCTTATCTGCCGGATCCCAAAACGATAACAACATCGCGCGGGCCTCATTTTGCATATCAGCATTGCTATCGGAAGCCTGCCAGTTTATTTTTTCCGGGATCTTCTCTTCGTCAACGGTTATCTCAATCTTTATTTCTGATGTTTTGGCCATGATATCGGTAATTTTTAATGATTTACGCGCAAAGGTAATCGTTATTTTTTGGTTGCTGTCTCATAGGACTTGATCAGGCCTTCCCAAAAAAGATCGGCGGTAATGTCCCAGGAAATATCTTTCACTTTTTCATCGGAGCGCGCAATAAGCTGTGCACGCAACTCTTCGTTTTTGTAGAGTTCGCAGAATTGTTCGCCCATTCCTTCGAAGTCTTCGGGATCAAAATATACAGCCGCGTCTCCTCCCGCTTCTTCATTTGATTTATTTTTAGCAGCTATGACCGGCGTACGGCACCACAGGGTCTCGGTTACCGGACTGCAAAACGCCGCCGGGGCGGTTGGTATAATCCGGGCGTACGCTCCCCCGGTCAAACGGGCGATTTCCGTTAACGGCAATGGACCGGTTAACGTCACATCTTTTCTGAAATGATAGGTATTGAGCAGTTTGGGAAATTTTTTAAACGCCGGATCCTGTTGGCCGGCAAGTACCAGTACCATCGATGAATTCATTTTCTTTTTCAGTACTGAAAACGCTTTGAGGACATGAATGACCTGATTGTCTTTGGAAATAGCACCGGTAAACAAAAGATACTCCCTGCCTTCCGCATATTGGGCTTTCACCTCCTCCCGCGCTTCCCAATCAAGGGCTTTAAACGGTTCCGGGACGCCCCCGCGAACCACGCATATCCTGTGTTCAGGAACCTGATACCCCGAGCATAAATGGCTTTTCGTGGAAGCGGATAAGAGCATGACCTGCCCGGCTTGCCGTAAAAAACGCGGCAAATAACGGCGGCGATACCTGCTCAGGCCTTCCCCGGAAAATTTTTTTTTGTTTTTGGCTACCTCGTCTGAGAGCAGCAGGCAGCTGGGAATACGGCTTTTTAGCGGCAGCACCCCGGTTAGGGAAACCAACAACTCGCTGCCCGCGTGTTTTAGCGCATCCGGCAATTGATAATTGAACCTGCGGTACATGGACAACACCCTGGGCGTGTATTTTCCCAAAACAAGATATTCGGTACTTTCATTTCCGGCAAAAAAGCGGTCTACCGGCTCCTCGGACAACAAAAGGAATTGCTTTTCTCCATGGGCCAAAATACGACGGACCACTTCATAATTAAACCAGTCGGCCCGGTTCCATTCGTCTTTTCTCGCCGGTAATGCCCCTATGTATATAGCAATGCGCTTCATTTTTCCTCATCAATAAGTATTTTGCCGGTCATCTTCTCCGGTATGGACAGGCCCATGGTGTATAATATGGTGGGCGCTATGTCTCCCAACTTACCATCTTTTACCCCGCCTTTGTAATCGGTACTGATGACAAAGAAAGGTACCGGATTCAGAGAATGAGCCGTATTGGGAGACCCGTCGCTGTTGAGTTCAAAATCAGAATTGCCATGGTCAGCGGTAAGGAAAACCCGATAGCCGCTTTTTAAGGCGGCCGTTACGATTTGACCCGTGCAATGGTCTACGGTTTCTACCGCTTTGATCACGGCTTCCCAAACGCCGGTATGACCGACCATATCGGCATTCGCAAAATTCAAGCAGATAAAATCCGCTGTTTTATTTTCAATTTCCGGCAGCAACTTATCTACCAGTTCATGCGCACTCATTTCCGGCTGTAAATCATAAGTGGCGACTTTGGGCGAAGGAGCCAATATCCTTTTTTCCCCTTCAAACACCGCTTCTCTTCCTCCAGAGAAAAAGAAAGTCACATGCGGGTACTTTTCCGTCTCGGCGATGCGAATCTGCTTTTTCCCGGCTTTTGCCAACACCTCCCCCATGGTCATGGACAAGTCTTTGTTTTCAAATAACACAGGGATGCCCTGGAAATCTTTGTCGTACTCGGTCATCGTAATATAGTCCAGATTCAGTTTTTTCATGTCATAATCCGGCATATCCTGCTGGGTCAGCACCTGGGTGATCTGCCGGCAACGATCGGTTCTGAAATTAAAACAAATGACCACATCGCCCGCCGCTATTTTAGCCAGGGGCGCCCCCTGATCATCTACCTGGATGATGGGCTTGATAAATTCATCGGTAACATTTTCTGCATAAGAAGCTTCCACCGCGGCAAAAATATCTTTTGTCTGCACGCCCTTTCCTGCGGTAAGCGCGTCATAGGCCAGCTTTACCCGTTCCCAGCGCTTATCCCGGTCCATGGCGTAATAACGCCCGGTGACTGTAGCAATAGCCCCTGTGGTGTCGTCTATATGGCGCTGCAACGCTTTCAAAAACCCTATTCCACTGTGGGGATCGGTGTCTCTTCCATCGGTAAAAGCATGAACAAAAACGTCTTTTAATCCCTGGGCATGAGCAATATCCAACAGGGCTTTGAGGTGATCAATATGCGAATGCACCCCGCCGTCGCTCACCAGGCCCATAAAATGAAGCTTCCTGCCGGGCTCGGCGGCTCTTTTCAGCGCCTGCTGCAAAACGTCATTTTGCGCTAAGGAACCATCCTGGATGGCGATATTGATCCGCTGCAATTCCTGGTGCACAATTCTACCGGCACCAATATTTAAATGGCCGACTTCGGAATTACCCATCTGTCCTTCGGGCAACCCGACCTTTTCGCCACAGGTAATTAATTCACAATTGGGATACTGGTGATACAAAGCGCTCACAAAAGGCGTATTGGCCAGGGCGATCGCATCTGCTTTTCTGACTTTACCATGGCCCCAGCCGTCCATGATAATTAAAATAGCTGGTTTTTTTTCCATGAATGCAAACTTACAGGAAAATAGCTGATTTTTGACTGCTTGCCCATGAGGAGCGGCAAAAAAACACACCGGCGGCCCGGGGTTTCCTCGACCGTTTTAGGGTTTCCAAACCGCTTTATCGAACCGCTATTGGAACGGACAATTCAGGAATTTAGCCTCTTACGGCGCTTACCAAAGAGCTTTTCAGCTACAGGTCCACGCCCCATCGGCCCACCCATCGGTGCCGCCGCGGGTCAAATCCCTCAGGTACTTTAATGGGACCGCCTCTCCTACCGACGCAAGCGAAGGGTGCCATTTTTCAAAAGCCAACTGTTACCAAAAAGTTAAACAATCTGTCAAGTGGCCTGTTGCTATTCGCATTAAACAAAAAGCAGTAATTTTGTACATCACTTTAAGCTAATTAAAAACCGACACCTATGGCATTTATAGAAAAAAGCAGCAATCCCACTTTAAACGATAAAGTTTTTCAGCGTACCATTCACATCAGCGAAGAGGGAACAATGACGGTAAAGGGCACCCTGAATAAATTCTTATTCATTTTTATAATGGCGATGTGTACATCGGTATACAGCTGGTTTGCCGTTGAAAAAGGACAAAATGTAGTCCCCATGATCATGATAGGCGCGTTCGGCGGGCTGGGCCTGGCCATTGTCATGAGTTTCAAGATGCAATGGGCGAAATACCTGGCTCCGGCTTACGGCTTATGCGAAGGCCTGTTTTTAGGGGCAATTTCCGCTATTTTCAGCAACATGTTCGCGGAAAAGGCTCCATATCTCATCATCCAAGCCGTATTGCTCACCTTCGGGGTGGTGCTGGCCATGTGGACCTTGTACCGCACCCGCATTATCAAGGTAACCAACAGGTTGCGAATGATCATCATTGGCGCCACCGGCGGAATATTCATTTTTTACATGCTGACCTGGGTTTTGGGATTTTTTAACGTCAGTATCCCGTTTATGAACCCGTTAAACGGTTCACTTTTCGGCATTGTATTTTCCCTGGTCGTTGTGGGGGTAGCGGCACTGAACCTGTTGCTTGACTTCGATATGATCGAGAGAGGCAGCAAAATGGGAGCACCCAAGTACATGGAATGGTATGGCGCCTTTGGACTGCTGGTAACCATCGTATGGCTGTACATCGAAATTCTCCGGCTGCTGGCCCGGATCAACAGCCGCTAAGCTCCTTTGCTAAAATAACTGGCGATACAGCTCATCCACCCGGCTGGTCATTACCACTTCAATATGGAATCGGCCGAAGTCTTTTTGTTGAGCTGTATTTTTCTTCCCGGGAAGGTTGTAACGGGAGATATAGATTTTTTCAAAGCCTAACTTTTCCGCTTCTAAAATCCGTTGTTCAATGCGGTTCACCGGCCGGATTTCACCGCTCAACCCCACTTCTCCCGCGAAACAATAATGCTTCGGTAAGGGAACATCTTCGTAGGAGGACAGCAAGGCGCTTATGATGGCTAAGTCAATGGAGGGGTCCGATACCCTGAGGCCGCCGGCAATGTTGACAAACACATCCTTGGTGCCGAACTGAAATCCCCCTCTTTTTTCCAATACCGCGAGCAGCAGTTGCAACCGCCGCAAATCAAAGCCATTGACGGTGCGCTGCGGTACGCCGTAAACGGAATGCGTCACCAATGCCTGCGCTTCAATAAGCATGGGGCGAATTCCTTCCACCGAAGCCGCTATAGCCACGCCACTCAAGGATTCGTCCTTTTCAGACAACAGGACTTCAGAAGGATTGGAGACCTGCCTCAGGCCGTTGCCGGTCATTTCATAAATCCCCAATTCCGAGGTAGAGCCAAAGCGGTTCTTCATGGTCCGGAGAATGCGGTACAGGTAATGTTGATCCCCTTCAAACTGCAAAACCGTATCCACTATATGTTCCAGCACCTTAGGTCCGGCAATGCCGCCTTCTTTATTGATATGTCCGATAAGAAATACGGGGGTCTGGGTCGCTTTGGCGAAATGCTGGAGCTCAGCCGTACAGGTTCTGATCTGGGAAATGCTGCCCGGAGCAGATTCCACATAAGGGGACTGTAAGGTCTGTATAGAATCTACGATCACCAGATCGGGCCGTAATTTCTTTATTTCCTGAAAAATAGCCGAGGTATCCGTTTCTGTCAGCAGGTAAAAATTATCATTTTTCGCCTGCAGCCGGTCGGCGCGCATCCGGATCTGCTGCTCACTTTCTTCCCCGCTGATATAGAGCACAACCGCTTCAGGCAAAAGCAAACCATTTTGCAGAAAAAGGGTAGATTTTCCGATGCCGGGCTCTCCGGCCACCAATACCAGGGAACCGGGAACTATGCCTCCTCCGAGCACCCGGTTCAGCTCCTCATCTGCGGTCCGGATATAGAGCTGCTCCTTTTTCTCCACATCAATAAGTTTAACGGGAGTGGTGCGTCCCTGTTGTTCCTTTTTCCAGGCCTCGCCGGAAGACTTTTTTCCACGGTCGATCAATTCTTCCACGAATGTGTTCCATTGCCCGCAGGAAGGACACTTGCCCAGCCACTTCGCACTTTCATATCCGCAGTTTTGACAGAAAAAGGCTTTTTTAACTTTAGGCATCGGCTGTTTTACATTGACAATCAGAATATTACAATGAGACGGACGAGAAAAGCCCACCGCCATAGAAAAAGAGCCGGCGAAAATATTTGCCGACTCTTTTTACTTACTAACCCATTAAATTCAACTCGAAATTACTAAA
>CAYXRN010000187.1:0-5739 GCA_964467635.1 uncultured Chitinophagaceae bacterium
ATCTCTTAAGATAGTAACGTCTTTTGAAATAAATCCAGTATAGCCCATTGAATCCTTTGCTAAAAGGTCAATTTTATATGTACCCGGATTTTCAAAACTAAATTTCGGATTTTGCCCTTCAAGAGTTTCTAAAACTGTTGAAGAGTCTTTAATTGTCCATTCCCAATCGGTTATATTACTTGACCCTTTCTTTTCAATAGCTTGAAGAAATACCGTATCTCCAATAAGCGCAACCGCAGGAGTATAAGAAAAATCAATAATCGGCCAATGTACATTCCAATTCCCTGGATCTATGTGTTTGTTACAAGAAGTAAAGAATAAAAACGATAAGATTATAAAAATACTCCCTTTTAAAATTGTTTTTAATATAATATTCATTTCAATTTTTTTTCAATTAACAAATAGACATCCTTGAAAAGCTACATTATTTCCCGTAATTAGGATTTTGCTCCATGTTTTCATTAACCAACATTTCCTCCTCTGGGATAGGCCATAGTTTGTCTCTATTTGGGTTATAATGCCTAGTTTCAACCAATACCGTAATTCCAGTTTGGGGATTTGTAGCACCATAAACAGGCCCGTTCATTACGTCATTTGCAATCTTCCACCTGCGTATGTCGAAATAACGTTGACCTTCAAATGCCAACTCCACGGTTCTTTCACGCCTAATCAGCTGTCTGACTTTTTCCTGGGTATTATACTTGCTTCTATTTAAATCGGGCATACCAGCTCTATTTCTAATCTTATCCAGATAGTCAAAAATTTCCTGGTTTTTCCAATCGCCGGACTCTTCCAATGCCTCTACGTAGTTAAGGAGGACTTCTGCGTAACGAATAATCATAAAGTCTAGCGAACCGCCTTTCGTTTGTTGATCCTTCGGGTCTAAATATTTCTTAATCCAAAATCCTGTAGGTGTAGATTTGGGGGCGCCGATCTTATCACTGATATTATTAAAAGGGTCTAAGGTGTATGTATTTTGAAATGTTTCACCCGGATAGAAAATAGATGCCTTTAACCTAGGATCTCTATTGTTTTTATAATTGGGATGTTTTTTGTAAATATTTAGAGAGTCTGAACCGAGTTCCGTCAACGTTTCTCCTTGTTTTGTCTCATACATATTGACTATAGAGGCGGTCGGTGCTACATGTACCTCTCCTCCAATTCCAAATGGGGCAAAAGTCGTCCAAGCATTACTACAGCCATTGTGAGCAAAAAATATCCGTTCGTTATTAAGTTCACCGGCATAGGTGAATAATTCTGCATACGAGTTAACGTCGGGATCGTCACTATGGTACAGCTCATAATTACCATTGGTGATAATTTCTTTTGCCGCATCTCGGGCCGCATCGAAATCATGAAAGTACAGGGCCAACCGAGAAATCAGAGCCAAGCAAATGCCTTTAGTTATTCTCCAATTGTTTGCGTTATCATACCGTTCGGGTAGATTTTTAGCACACGTCTGTAACTCCGACAATATAAAGTCATACACTTTGTCTACGCTATCTCTAGATAAGTGATTTTCCTTGGGCGTAATTGCATGTGTGACAATAGGAATTCTTCCGAAGAATAAGAATAGTTCCATATGATAATATGCACGCAAGGCTCTCGCCTCATATTTCATCCTTTCTTTTAATGCAGGATCCATAAAACAATGATCCACATGTTCTAAAAAACGATTTGCCCGTCTGATATCGATATAATCATCATTCCAAATTTGCTTCGCTACTCCCCAGCGAGTCGTTTGTAATCCTAAAGTAAATGCGTCATAAGCCCCTTTATAATCTCCCCTGGTAACAGCAATATCACTCATTCCCGACCAATACATTACTTGCCGACCGTGGGTACCATCCGGAATTCCTGCATAGACTGTACCCAAGGCATTCCGTGCATCCGATTCAGTATTCCACCATTGAGCATCTGTTACCCCAGAGGGATCATCGTGAGTTAAAAACTTGGTACAGCTGGTATATGTAGATAAGCATAATACAAAAACAAATACTGTTGCTATATTAAAATATCTTTTATTCATAATAATAATTTTAAAGTTCTAAGTGAACGCCGATCGTATACATTTTCATAATACCATAAGTCCATGACCCACCCTTACTTTCGGGATCCACTAAAGGAAGTGCAGAGGTCGCTACAAATGGATTTTGTGCATTAAAATAGACTTGAAGATTACGGATTCCCTTTTTTTCCAAAATTGAAGAGCTCAGATCATAAGAAAGTTGAGCAAATTTTACTCTCAAGTAAGAACCATTCCAAAACCAGAAATCCGAATCTAACAGATCTATAGATGGATGAGCATTTAGCCTTGGGAACCTTGCATCAGTATTATTTCTTCTCCAGGTATGGGCAGCTCTATAGGTAGTTGGGACCCCGCCACTTGCATCGAAATTCAGAGGCATATAGAGGTACCCCCTTGCGTTTCCGTGGAGGTTTCCACTCACAACACCACCCTGTGTTCCTTGCAATAGGAACTCCAAATTGAGCCGTTTCCAGTTTATACTTATATCTGCAAAATAGTTATAGTCGGGTACGGCATTTCCGATTACTGTCTCATCGCCTGAGCTGATTTCACCATCTCCATTTAAGTCAATATACTTTATGTCTCCTGGTTTCTCTCCCTGGACAATCGGTACTTTGGGTGTCGTTCCATCCTTTTCAAAATCCGAATATTTTAATAAGCCATCAGTTTTATACCCGAAATAACTGTCTACGCTGTACCCTTCCTTATTAATTAAACCACTCCCAATATAAGGACCTCCCGTCAAATCGAGAATAGTATTTTTATTATAGGAAACACCTGCTCTCACAAACAAAGAAATATCCTTAGATAAGTTGTCCGCATAATCGGCAGAGAACTCCCATCCTTGGTTTTTTAGCTTACCGGCATTTAACGGTGCGGAACCAAGAGCGCCAACCATAGAAACAACCGGAGTAAGAATTAGACCTTTGGTTAGTTTATTATAATAATCGACTGTAAAGTTCAATTTATTGTTTTCGAATAAGCTTACGTCCGCTCCAATATCTAACATGTTTACACGCTCCCAGGTTATATCTGGATTACCCCATTTCGTTTCTAAACCGTCGGATGCACTAATCAGGCTCTGATATTTATAAAGCCCGATATTCTCGTTGCCAAGTTGTCCATATGAAGCCCTTAACTTTAGGCTATTAATCCATTTGGAATCTTTTAAAAAATCTTCTTTACTTACGTTCCATCCCACAGCAACAGAAGGAAAATATCCAAACTTATGTCCAGGTCCAAACTTTGAAGACCCATCAGCTCTAAGTGATGCTTCTAATAAATATTTGTTTTTGAAAGAATAATTTAGCTTTCCAAAAGCAGATTGTAAGGAAGATACATCCCAATAGTTATTGTGAAAAACCTCTTGAGAATAACCGGCCATTGCAAAAGCTCTATGCTCTTTGTACTTCCAGGTGTAGTCAGCTGTTCCTGCAAGATAATAGTACTGATTCCTTACTGTAGAATATGCGGTCCTTTGCACTTTCCATGTCTGGACAAGTTGCTTTGTATAGTAATCGAAGAAATAAAAATTATCCCTGACTGCATGGTAAACGTTACTCTTCAGTCTAAAACTGAATTGTCCCTTAATATTTAAACCCGGTAATACTTCCCACCGAGGTTGAAGATTTACACTGCTCTGCGCATAATCTTTTTTGATATGGCCTCCTTGCTCAAAATAAGCGATAGGGTTGACAATGTCAGCATATCTTCCGTAAATAATAGGCCAGTCCTCTTCTTTTGGATACTTTGGTAATACAGTGGGTGGGAGCCTATACATATCATCTAAAATCCGCGTCCCTCCATTCTCTAATGCTCTATTAGGATAAATATTATCTCTTTTAATTGCCAAAACGTCCAAGTAGAAATAAAAATTATTCGTCAGGGTAATTGAAGTATTTGCTCTTAGGTTATATCGTTCTTCTTTCAAAACCGGCATCATCCCATCCTGAAACATGTAACTACCGGTAATCGCAAATCGTGCCAAATGATTTCCTCCTGTAACAGAAATAGAATGATTCGTAATAGGAGATGTAGGATCTATTACTTGCTTAGCCCAATCTGTACTAGGGTATTGGAGCGGGTATTCGCCACTGATTGTCTTTTGAATGTCTTCTTCACTATATAGCGGTTGTCCTCCAGAATTGATTTGGGCGATATTATACATTCGCATATAGGTGGGGGCATCTACAAATTCCGGAATTTTACTTGGGGTCTGATAACCATAATACCCGTCATATGTCAAGCTTATCCTACCTGGCTCTCCTCTCTTTGTAGTAATTAAAATTACTCCATTAGCAGCCCGCGCACCATAGATTGCAGCGGCGGCAGCGTCTTTGAGAATTGTAACGCTTTCTACCGTATTTGGGTTAATTTGTTCCATGTCCATGGGCACTCCATCTACTAATACCAGTGGGTCTGAATTTCCCAAAGTGCTAATTCCTCTGATTTTTATAGTCGCCGCATCTCCTCCAGGGAGGCCGGATGCTTGGCGAACCTGCAAGCCAGTCACTCCTCCTTGTAAAGCCTGAGACAACGAAGTAATAGGCTTTCCCTCTATATTGGATTGTACATTTAACGAAGATAGAGAACTTGCAATATGCTGTTGTTCCATACTAGTCATTCCGACAACCTGTACTTGGTTTAATTCAGAAACTTTCTCTTGCAATGAAATAACCAGGTTTTTATATTGTTTTAATACTACATGCTCTTCCGTCGTAAAGCCAATAAGCGAGAAAACAAGTATGTCCCCTTTATTCGCTTCAATGGTATAGTAGCCAGCTTCATCGGTAACTGTTCCGCGACCTGTTCCTTTTACTCGGACAACAACGCCCGGTAAACCTACAGGTGGTTCCTGGGTATTAAAAACGCGACCTTTAATTGTAAATACTGTATCCGCTCGCGCACGTTTCATGCTATTAGCATTAAACGATCTTGCTTTTTGCTTCACCACAATTGTTTTACCCACAATAGTATATGTAAAGGGCAGGTCGTCAAATATGGTTCCCAATACCTTTCTCAGAGGAGTATGACTAAATTTCACGTCTACCTTTTTTGCTGTTTTAAGCATATCGGTATTATAAAGAAACTCATACCCCGTCTGCTTTCGGATCGTCATAAAGATCTCTTCAAGAGGTGCCTTGTTCTTAGTATACGTAATGTTCTGTGCATCCACATGTGCACTTACCGGTAAACAAGCCACCAGCAGTAACAAAACGGTTAACTTCATAGCCAAAAGTGTTTTTGAAAAATATCCCTTTACCAAAGGCATGGGATGGCCAGTAAAAATTATTTCCATAACTTTGTTTGGTTTTAGTTTAAGCGTTTATATAATCCTTCATTTTCATTTTAGGATTACCCAAACAGACCGGAGGCAGTACCAGTGCCTCCGGTTTCTTTATTTGGAAACCCCTTTGACAACACCAGCCCTTTGAGGCAGACGGCGATGCTTATATTATTTTATGTGTATTCTCAAGTTTTATTTCCTTTCTTCACGGTTACCATTCTCCCCTGCACTTTAAAGTGAACTGTTCCTGTAAGCGAGAGCCTCTTTAATACGGCCTGAAATTCTGAATATCGGGATATCACTCCGCTAAAATTCAATCTCTTTAAATCTTCCGAATCATATGCTACTTCCACATTATACCAGCGGGACAGTTCATTCATGATTTCCTTTATGTTGGTATTTTCAAAATAAAATAGATCGTTCT
>CAYXRN010000188.1:0-5670 GCA_964467635.1 uncultured Chitinophagaceae bacterium
CAGTGCCGGAGGAAATGATTCTAAATAAGGGATGTCGATGTTCGTATAAAGTCCTGATTTGCTTTGCAGGTAAATCAGCGAATCATTCTCCGTGTTATTTTGCAAAGCGGTTTCCACGGGAGTACCGGTGAAATCATGATAGCTATAGTTGGACCAAACTCCGGTATTTACCTTGAAGGGGAAGTAAGCCGTCAAGGAATCCTCTGAACTGTTGTGATAAAAAAGCGTAAGGCCCGTGAATTTATTATTCAGTTCAAAATAGATTAAGGATTTTCTGTCCGGCAGGGTACTATCGGGAATAAGTGCAATGCCATTGAGCCATTTGTGGAAAGCAGAATCATTGGCCAGCGCACCGCCGCTTGTCTGGCTAAGCAAGGCATTCCCAAATGCATCGCTGAGCCGGATGCGCAATTGAGGTGGTTCCTTGCTGCCAAAAATGGAGACCGAATCTTCTATGGATTCCGGAGTGACCGTAGCCGTACCTAAAGGGGTGGCCTCTTCAACATTGAACTTCTGATGAATGTAATATTTTAGAGAAGTATCCGAAAAAGAGGGGTCGTTGATCTTATAGATTGTATAAGTCTGCGCGCCCATTGAATCGCCGTAATAACCTGCGTATCTTAAAGAAAGCACAAGAGAATCCAGTACCGGGTCCGGGCCTGTAAATCCTGCACCTGCGGTAGCCAGCCCCAGTTGCATATAAACACTTGTGATCGTTTTACCGAAAACAGGGTCGGCGGTTATGACTCCCGAGGTGACGTTGGTCGTAACGGTTGAATAAACAGAATCTTGGTCGACTAAAATATTGTTGGTCGTAACTGTGAAAGTGTCTGTCTCTACCGGTGGGTTGTCTCCAGTTCCCCCGGTAAGGCTGTCGCCAAGCAGGGTGTATTCATTGCAGCTTTCCAGCGTATATAACAGGGCAATAACAGATAGTACAGAGACACCTATCCGCGATATTCTTCTCATTCGCATACATGACAATTAATTTGTAGGGGCCAGCTTTTCATAAAATTCCATATAAGTATCCGCAATGGCTTCGTCGTCTGAAAATGGTAAAATTTCTTTTCCTTTAGCGCCATTGAACTCCGTCAGAATGCTTTCATCGGCAAGATCATCACCGACCGCGATACCATCTGCATATTTACAACCACCTAAATTTAAGGCGGTATTTGTGCGTGCTTCAAAGGGGACGAGGTCCTTTTCTTTAACCGTGTTACTTATACGGGCCTTTTTCAAAAACGACTCATCCAACACTTCATCAAATGAATTCTGTTGCAAAGTAAAAATACTTTTTGCATTTGAAAAAACCGGTTCTTTTTTATAAGCTGTTTTTAAGAATAGGGGGATTAAGGATGTCATCCATCCTGTGCAATGAATGATGTCTGGAGGCCATCCAAATTTTTTTACGGTCTCTAGTGCGCCCTTGCAGAAAAATACCGTTCGCATGATGTTGTCGTCAAACCATTCCCCTTTACCATTGCGAAAGACCTGTTTTCTTTTAAAGAAGTCCTCATTATCCATAAAATAAACCTGCAAGCGCGCATTAGGCAAAGAAGCCACCTTAATTAATAAAGGATAATCATCATTATCAATAATGACATTAATACCGGAAAGCCGGACTACTTCGTGCAGCCGGTTTCTCCTTTCATTGATCACACCGAAGCGGGGCATGATAACGCGAACCTCCATATCTGAATCATTCGCCTTTACAGCCAATTGGTTGAGGATCTCTGCATAGTTCGTTAATTCAAGGTAGGGAGACAATTCTTGCGTGATAAGTAGTACGCGCTTCTTGTTGTTGGTAATCATTAAAAAGCTATAATTGGTGGGTAAATAATGTAAAACAGGGTGCAAAGTTACCGATTTTTTGGATATTCGCATGAACAAAAGGAAACGCGCCTTTACTTTGCCCCGTTTCAGACGGTAATTTATCGCTACAGAACATGCTTGATGTATATTTTTAAAGAAAAGACAAAACTAGAGAAGTACCTGGGTAACATTCGTTCTGAGGGGGGGACCATCGGGTATGTTCCTACAATGGGGGCCCTGCACCATGGACACGTCACCCTCATGGAAAAGGCCATTGCGGAAAATGACACTGCTGTAAGTACTATTTTCGTTAACCCAACACAATTCAATGATTTACAGGATTTTAAAGAATATCCGATGACGCTGGATACGGACATTCTAAAATTATTGGAAGCCGGTATTGCTGTTTTATATTTACCAGATGTCACGGAAGTGTATCCTGACGGAATGCAAACCTTGGAGCGCTATGATTTCGGCTTGTTGGAAACAGTTGCGGAAGGGGCTTTCCGCCCGGGACACTTTCAAGGCGTAGCACAGGTACTTTCCCGGTTCCTGGGCGTTGTCCGGCCGGATAAAATGTACATGGGGCAGAAGGATTACCAGCAGTTACTGATCACCAGGAGACTGGTGGAGTTGCTTCGGCTCCAGACCACGGTTGTAGAGGTACCTACAGCGCGTGAAGCAGGGGGCCTGGCAATGAGCAGCCGCAATAGCCGGCTATCTGATGTCGGAAGAGTGGTTGCCTCCGCGATTTACCAAAATCTTTGTATGATCCGCGATCAGCGTGCCTATTGTTCCTTTCAAGAACTGCGGCAAAAAGCGGCGCATGACCTGGAAAGTAAGGGACTTCAAGTAGAGTATTTGATGCTTGCCGATGCGGCCACCCTTCAACCGGCGGAATCGTTTTCCTCCCACCCACAGGTATTGTTGATCGCCGCCTGGCTGGAAGGTGTTCGATTGATTGATAATACTTTTTTACTGTAACTTTGCAACTATGCAGATTCAATTAATGAAATCGAAGATCCACCGGGCTGTGGTAACAGAAGCGAACATTAATTATGTAGGGAGTATTACCATAGATGAAAATCTAATGGATGCGGCTCAACTTGTTGAATATGAGAAAGTTCAAGTGGTTAATGTAACTAATGGTTCAAGATTGGAAACCTACGTGATCAAAGGAGAAAGGGGGTCTGGCGTTGTCTGTTTGAATGGTGCTGCCGCCCGCTTGTGTGCAGTAGGCGATATTGTAATCATTATTGCCTACGCTTTGATGACCGCTGAGGAAGCCAAACGTTTTGAACCGACAGTTGTTTTTCCGGAAGAAGGGAATAAATTATAACACTGTTCCGGTGATAATCAGCGACAGGATACCTGGCCATACTTCCGCCCATGAAAAAAATATTCAAAAATGTTGTCAGGCCCCTTTTCTTTTTAGGTGTTGGTATATTCCTGATTTGGCTGATTACCAAGGATTTTACCGCGGTGCAATGGCGTAACATACGCCATGCCTTTTATGAAGCAAATTACTGGCTGTTGGTTCCCGTATTTTTAGTGGGCATTTTGAGCCATTATTTTCGCGCGCTGCGTTGGCAGTTGCTTTTGAAGCCCGTAGGCTATCTTCCCAGTAAAGGCAATATGTTCGCTGCTGTAATGATCGGCTACCTGGCCAATCTGGCCGTTCCCAGGCTGGGTGAAGTGGTCCGTTGCGGTATTGTAGCTAGGCAGGAGCGCATTCCTGTTAATAGTGTTATCGGAACGATGGTGGTTGAACGCCTGATAGACCTGTTTTCCTTGCTGATCCTTATGTTTTTTACGATTGCCATACAGCCTGCCCGGGTGTGGCATTTCTTTTACGAATACATCTGGATGAATCTAATCGCTATTTTTAGCTCCGGCCATCTTTTCCGTAATCTTTTTATTGCAACTGGTGTGTTATTGTTTATGGCATTTTTGTTCTTTTTATTTAGGCGTGCTGCCTGGTATAAGCGGCTCGGAACGCTGTTGACCGGAATCAAAGAAGGGATATTATTGGCTTTTCGATTGAAGGAAAAACGTTTGTTTTTGTTTTTCACTTTTTTAATATGGTTGTGTTATTTTTTAATGATATATATCGGGTTCTACTGCTTTGCTGAAACTGCTACATTAGGTATAAAAGCAGCTTTATCTGTTTTGAGTTTTGGCAGCATTGGCATGTCGCTGACCCAGGGAGGACTCGGTGCTTACCAGCTTTTGGTAGAAAAAACGCTTGGTTTGTATGGAATAAGCGAAGTCTACGGGTTCGCTTTTGGCTGGCTGAGCTGGCTGGCACAGACCGTGTTGATTCTTGTTGTTGGATTTGGTTGCCTGCTGGCTTTGCCGTTTTTAAAACGAAAAGAATAGCTATTCGAATACCATCAAATTGATATCTTCCTCTCCCAGCCATTGGGCTTCCTTCAGTTTTTCCAGGTTGATGTGGCCGATCACATAGTGATTTTCAGGAGATTCATACTTTACCTCGATATCTTCGAAGTCAGAAAATACAATATGTGCGGGGTTTTTGTAGCGTACATATACGGTAAGTACCTCGTTGTCTGACAAGGTGGTTGTATTGGACTGGGCTATCTTTTTATATTCATAATGATAGTTATAGGTCAGGGCGGAAATATCCGACAAAACAGCGCTGCCTGTAGCGGTTCCACCCGCGCCTTTTCCTACAAAAAACTGGTTCTCTGAAAAAGTACTTTCTACCAGAATGCCATTGTATTCATTCGCTACATCGGCGAGGAGGTGGTGCTTTTTGACTAGGTGAGGTAATACATAAGTAACCACGTGTCCATTCTGCCGGCGGCATACGGCGATAAGTTTTATTCTTCGCCCCTGTTGCCTTGCGTAATTGATGTCAAAGGCATTTAACCGGCCAATGCCAAAATTGAAAATGTTTTGAGGCTTTACAAAAATGCCAAAGGCGTGCAGCAGCAATATGCAGATTTTGAATTTGGGGTCGAAACCGTCCACATCCATAGAGGGATCGGTTTCCGCAAAGCCGTTTTCCTGCGCTTGACGAAGGGCAGTATTGAAGTCAAGGCTTTCTTCAAATATCTTGGTGAGGATATAATTGGTAGAACCATTGCAAATGCCTTCCACGGCATTCAACAGATCGTTGTCATAATATTCTTCGAGGTTCCTGATAATGGGAATGCTCGCGCAGCAAGCCGCTTCGTAGAGGAAAGGCACATGGTGCGTTTGTTGGAGATCGTACAGTTCCTGTAGGTTTTCAGCAATCATTCTTTTGCTGGCACTTACGACCGCTTTTTTATTTTTAAGGGCAGTGGAGACTATTTCAAAAGCGGCAGCCGTATCATTGATCAGCTCTACAACTACATCTATGGTGGGGTCCTCTAGTATTTCATTCCGGTCTGTCGTAAAATAGCTGCTGTCAATAGGGCGGAGCTTATCGGGGTTCTTGATGCATATTTTTTTCACCCGGGCGTTGATCCCTTTAGTTTGGTTTAAAACCTGATACAAGCCCTGGCCTACACAGCCGAAACCGAAAATCCCCAAGTTGATGATCTTTTTTTCCATTATTCTTTGTGTTTTATGTCTACTCTTTTTATTCTTGACCGCTGATCAGTTTCCTTTTGATAGCTGATCGGATTACTTGCGTTCTGTTAACACAATTATCAAGAAGGGGGAAAACGGCCTGGATAGATTAACCGGAATAGGAAAAGCAGTGGAAATACGGGGAAAACGTCTCCAACTTATCTTCCCCGATAACAAATAAATGCTATCCGGTCAGGAATTAGCACCTTCCTTTGCATGTGTAGCAAGGGGGTTGCTAAGGCTTCAACGGGCCGGTCCCTCCGCCTTTCTGGATAAGTG
>CAYXRN010000189.1:0-5448 GCA_964467635.1 uncultured Chitinophagaceae bacterium
CTGAGTACGTCCCAATAATGGAAGCCTTCAAAGCAAAGCTCTACCGTTCTTTCTCTGCGAATTTCAGCGCGCATACTTAACCCGTTCATGTCGACAAATGCATTGGTTAATGCGGGCATGTCGACTCTTTTGCGAAGTAAGTTGATCGATTTATTTAGCTCCTGGTCGCTAATGGCGTCGTTTAACTCATATGTCGCTTCTGCATAGTTAAGTAATACCTCGGCATATCGGATTATCCAAAAGTCTTGAAAACTGGTTGACTGCGCAAAGTCCGTAATGTTGTTATACTTTTTTAAGTTATATTTATTTCCTGGCTGGTAAGGATGGAAACCGGTAATGGAGGGGTAGGTGTCGTGTTTGTTAAAGAAGGTCATTCCCATTCTCGGATCGCGGTTTCTAAACTGTGTTAACGTACTGGTCTCCTTGGCAGATGAGTCATAGGGCGACTTACCCACAGGTAAACCGTCTTTATATAAATAATAGTTAATCATTTTCCTGGTAGCAAAAACCCCTCCATCTGTAGCTCCTCCCCGTTCAAACGTATGAGAAGAAATGTTATTGTCTAGGCTTGCTCCGTATAGTCTGGGCAATATTATTTCCCGGTTATTGCTATAATCCCAGTCGGTTCGGGAAGTGGCATTCTGGTAATGAAACAAATAGAAATAGCTGCTGTCGGGTTGGGAAGGGTAAGTAAACAGGGAGGAATTGCCGCTATTCATAATCGTCTCGCAGGCGTCGATACACAATTGAAGATGGTTCTTATAGTCGCCCGTTTGGTGAAACTTGTTCCAGGTGCCGGCGAACAGTGCTACTCTTGATTTAAACGCGAGTGCTGCCGTAGCGGAAATCCGACCATAATCTTCGGAAGATTGATCTGCAATTGAAGGACAATGTGTTGCTGCGTAGTCTAAGTCAGCATAAATAGAATCTACAATTACTTTTTTGTCTACCCTGCTGGAATATAGCAGGCTATCTTGTAAAGTCAGGGTCTTGTTGATGTAGGGAACGGCGCCGTATCTTTTTACGAGATTATAATAGGCATATGCTCTAAAGAACTTAGCCTCTCCGATGTACTGTTCTTTCAACTGTTCCTCCCCGGTTACGTTGTGTGCATGTTGGATGATGTTATTGCTGGCTCTTATCAGCTCGTAATAGCCGTTCCATTCACCTGAACTGGCAGGGGCAAGCCGTGAGCCATCACTGACAGCGTTGGCACCGTCCAAACTATACCCGATTTCCGAATAACGTGCCCAGTAGGGAGCTGGCCAGCCGGTAGGGTCGCCAAAACCAAGCCCCGGAAGGTAGGAATAAAGATAGTTACAGGCCAGTTTTAAATCGTTGGGTGCCTTCCAGAAATTTGCATCAGTGATCGATGTTTGAGGGATCTGATTCAGTTTGCCTTGACAGCCATATAGAGACAATGTCACCGTGGCAATGAGAAGTATATTTTTATAAAAATTAGTATAGTTCATGATTTTATCGTTTATCTGTGAGCAATCAATTAGAACGTTAAGTTTATGCCTACAGCATAAGATCTGAAGAAGGGATAGTTAAAGCTACTGTTGTTGGGGTTTTCCGGATCATAATAATTGAGCCACATTTTAGAAGCCTCCCACAGGTCTTCACCGGAAAAGAAAATCCTTGCGCTTTCAATTTTTATTTTTTCGGTTATACTTGAAGGGATGGTATAACCAACCTGAAGGTTTTTCAGTCTTATGTAAGCCGCATTTTGTAGCCAATGGGTAGACAGCGCTGTATTTTGTGAGCCCCCCAGATAAAGCCTTGGGAATCGGGCATCCCGATTCTGAGGCGTCCAGTAATCCAGATTTTCTTTCCACGGCATGCGCCAGCTATTGATGAAAGGAACTACCGTATAGGAATAAATCATCATCTTGCGTTTTCCTGTTCCTTGGAAAAATACAGACAAATCAATACCCTTCCATTTCATTCCAAAATTGAGTCCGAAATTATACCGGGGAGAAGTGTTTCCCAGGTATACGAGGTCCCCATGATTGTCAATAGTGTTGTTGCCTTGATTTATTTTTTCACTTCCATCCACATCTTTATAGACGATATCGCCCGGCCCGGTTCGATTGTCCTGGAATGCATGTTTACTTACCTCCTGTTCTGATTGAAAATAACCTTGCGCGATATAGCCGAAAATAGAATGAATCGGATATCCCGGAATGGCCGTATTGTCTCCCATCTCAACAACGACGTTGCCTAAGTACCTGGTAATTTCGTTTCGATTATCAGAGAGATTAAAATTAACGTGGTAGCTGAAGTCTCCGGCCTGATCTTTCCATCCTAGTGTAGCCCCCCATCCTTTTGTTTTCATCGACGCACCATTGATTGTGCTGGGAGATACGCCTAAAACAGCCGGTGCATTTAATGCGATCAGCATATTATCGTTAGTACGTATGAAATAATCAAAGCTTCCCGTTAACTTACCTTCGAATAATGACAGGTCCAAACCTATGTCGGAGGTTTCTATAATTTCCCATCCTAAACCTGAAGAGGGAAGGGCGCTTTGATAAATAGACAGATTCCGTTGATTGTTAAACGGGTAGGGGGAACCTTGCTGCAGGGTGGCGATGTAATTATAGTTATTTTCATATCGTTCCCCCAATTGTGCATTCCCAAGTTTTCCCCACGACCCGCGTAGTTTAAACTGGCTAAAGAAGCCCAAGGTGTTTTTAAACCAGGGTTCCTGGCTGAGAACCCAGCCTGCAGATAGGGACGGAAAGGTTTGGTTGCGATGGCCGGGAGCTAGTCTCGAACTGGCATCATTTCTTACTGTTGCTGCAAATAAGTACTTATCCTTGTAAGAATAATTGAGCCTGCCAAAATAAGAAATCCAGGCATGGGTCTGAATGTTATCTCCTACCGAGGGAGGAACACCACTCGGGTCGCTACTTAAGTTCAGAGAGGGGATATCATTGGATATAAGCTTACGCGCTGTTGAATTAACAAAATCATAATTGTAATACTTATACTGAAATCCCGCCAGCAAATGAAAATGATGCACATCATTAAACGTTTTGTCATAATCTCCTAAAACCTGGACGTCATGAGAAAGAACGGTAAGCCGCTGTTTTTGAATGGAGTTGGGCTGATTAATATATCTTGAGATGTAGGCAACGGAGTCCGCATCATAGGACCAAAGTGGAATCGTCTTTTTAAAGTTATTGACATTGTATTGCTCAAAATGCGGACTGTAAACCGCTCTTAAAGAAAGCCCTTTAACGATATTATCGGCCTTTAAAGTGAAAACACCGTCAAGGTTGTGCTGTAACGCGTGATTATAGCCTCCTTCTTTTAATACCTGATAAACGGTTGAACCACTTCCTGTATTTGCGTATTTTGTTTTATCGGTGCCCTCCAGGTATATAGGATACAGCGTCCTAAGCTGATAGATGTTGTACAGGAGCCCGTAGTCACCGTTTACATCATAGGTTGATGGATTCTTTGTTTGTTGCTGCGCATAGGAGATGTGGGACTCCAAGCTAAGAATAGCGTTGAATTTAGTGGTTAAATTCACTCTGGCATTGTATCTCTTGGTGCCGTCAGGACCAAACTTAAGTACGCCATCTTCCTGATAGTATCCAAGTGAAATAAAATATTGTGTATTAGGATTTCCTCCCGAAAAGGAAATATTATGATTTTGGCTTGGGCTGTTTTCCCGCATTAACAAAGGAATTTGATTAAGGTCATAATAAAAACCATTCAAAGAAGGATTGCTCGGGTCGTTCACATAATTAATATTCGGATCTTTCATCCAGTCGATTTGCTGTTGGGTGTAAGTAAGTGGATTCCCGGCATTTGCATCTGCTGAATCCCTCATTATCGCTTCTTGCCAGGAGTGCAGACGTTGAGGAATATTATAATAGTGCTTGGTTGTATAGAGCCCTGTGTAGTTTATTGATATTTTTCCTTCTGCCCCTTCTTTTGTGGTTACAATGATAACGCCACTGGCGGCTTTGGCCCCGTAAATAGCCGCAGCTGCGGCATCTTTTAAAACTGAAATTGATTTAATGTCATTTGGGTTGAGAAGGGATAAACTGCCTTCTACCCCGTCAATAATGACCAGCGGACTGTTTGTTCCATTTAAGGAAGAAAAACCCCTGATGTTTATATCGTAACCCGCTTTACCGGGTTGCCCATTGTTTCTGCTTACTATCAGCCCTGGGGCAGTACCTTGTAGGGCATCCAAAGCATTAGTGACCGGTCGGTTTTCTAATACTTCTGAACTGATTGTTGAAACTGCGCCCGTTAAGTCTTTTTTCTTCTGTGTGCCATAACCAACCACCACCAGCTGTTCCAGGCTGCTGGTACTCGGTTTCATAGTAATGTTTAGAGTAGATCGGCTGCCGACGGTTATTTCCTCCGTTTGGTAACCCAGAAAACTGAGCTGTAACACCGTTTCGTTATCGGGAATTTCAATATTGAAATGGCCTTCACTGTTAGTAATGGTACCGATGTTGCTGCCCTTTATTCTTACGGTTACCCCTTCCAGCGGCTGCCCGCTGTCATCGGTGACTATTCCTTGTATCTCTCTTTGCGGCCTGAGGTATTGCCGCGTGGCGTTTTTGGGGAATACTAAAATCGTATTCCCTTTCAGCAGGTATCCGAGAGAGTATTTGGCAATACTTTTATCCAGGGCTTCCTGTAAACTGGCGTTATGCACCTTTACATCTATACCCTGGAGCCCTTCGAGCGCCCTGTTGTCATAAAGAAACAAATAGCCGGTTTGGTTGTGAATATCGTTCAGCACCTCCGAGAGGGTGGCGTTATGGCGGGTGAGACTCACTCTTTGGGCCGAGCTTCTTGCGCTCACCTGGAGGGTGGAAGCGAGAATAAGTATGGTAACCAGTCTCATGACTAACCATTTGTTTTTGGGTAAAATGTCAGATTTCGGACATATTTTACGTGGCGTATATGTTATTAATTGCATACTTTTGTGGTGTTCCGGACACCCCGGAACGGGTTTGGGTTAAAAGATTGAGTGTTACGACAAAGTGCTCATTGGCTGACCCGGACTACATCCGCTCTACCTGGTCCGTAGGGCGGTTTTTTGTCAAACTGGTGCGGGAAGTTGATTTTTTGTGATAGCTATGTTTTCATATCCTTTATTTTTTTGTTTGGTTAATGGCTGCTGTTAATATGTTTCGCTTCTACGTTTGTTTTCCGGGAAGGACAATGACGTTTCTTCCCTGTATTTTAAATTGAATATTACTGGTTACTTTCAGCATATCTAATACCTGCGAAAGAGAGGCCTTTTTAGATATCATTCCGTTGAGGCGGGCACTGACTTGACCCTTGTAGACGGGTTGAATATCGTACCATCGCGCCACATTGCGTAGGACAGCCTTAAGCGACGTATTATGAAATACGAATAAACCATCCTTCCAAGCCACTACTTCCTCTAAGTCAGCATGTTTTATCATA
>CAYXRN010000190.1:0-5399 GCA_964467635.1 uncultured Chitinophagaceae bacterium
GGCCCGAAAGGCCGGTGTTTTTTTAAGAAAGCGTACCTTCGTCCTTCCAAAATCAAAACCCTGTGTCTATACGTGTCTATATTTTAGGAATTTGTCTTGGCCTTGCAGGGCTTTCCTGTGAAAGGGATGCGAATCTTCATATTCATCAGACCAGGCAAAGCCTGGTCGTGGAAGGGACTATTGAAAACGGCAAAGCGCCGCGGGTGATCCTAACCCATAGCCTGAATTATTTTTCGGCCATTGATGCGTCTATTTTGGAAGCGCTTTTTGTCCATGATGCGCAAATTACGGTATCCGGTAATGAAGATACCGTCCGGCTGGTAGAAAAAGAGGTGGATACCCTGTTTGGTGCCCGGTATTATTATTATGAGCCCGAGGATCCATATGCCTTTCGGGGACGGAAAGGGGGCACTTACACCCTGCATATTGAGGCGGAAGGACAATCGCTGAAGGCGACAACGACGATTCCGGCTACCGGCTTCTATTTGGACTCCATATGGTGGCTTCCCGCCAGGAAAGAAGGAAAGCCGGACAGCAGCAAAGCTTTTCTTATGGCGCGTATCTTTGACCCGCCGAAGTTGGGGAACTATGCGCGTTATTTTACAAAGTGCAACAGCGAGCCTTTTTATCCTGGGCTCACCTCTGTAGCGGATGATGCGGTTACCAACGGAAAGGTTTTCGATTTTCAGATGAGCCGTGGAGTCAGTAAAAACGTGGAGGTTGACCTGGAAGATTTCGGCTATTTTGAACCGGGGGATACCGTCACGCTGAAGTTCTGCAATATTGATGAAACGACTTATCGCTTTTGGAGTACCTGGGAATATGCCTGGTCCAATAACAGCAACCCGTTTGCGACCCCGACGGACGTCCAAGGTAATGTGCCCGGAGCGCTTGGGTACTGGGGTGGTTATAATGCACAGTATAAGAGTCTGATTATACCAAAACAATAAATTAACGGAAATAATAATGGAAGAAAACAACGTAGAAAAAGTAAAAGTATTGATCATTGGTTCCGGCCCTGCCGGTTATACGGCCGCTATTTATGCGGCGCGCGCTAACCTGAAGCCTGTTTTATACCAGGGTATACAGCCCGGAGGGCAACTGACCATAACCACGGAGGTAGAAAACTATCCCGGCTATCCGGAGGGTGTACAAGGCCCGGAAATGATGGTAGATCTGGAAAAGCAGGCCAGCCGGATGGGGGCAGAGGTCCGCTTTGGCATGGCTACCTCGGCGGACTTGTCTAAGCAGCCTTATCAGATTACCATAGACGAAGAAAAGACGATAGAAACCGATGCCTTGATTATCGCCACCGGCGCTTCTGCCAAATGGCTTGGCCTGGAGAGCGAAGCACGGCTTAACGGGCAGGGTGTTTCAGCCTGTGCCGTATGTGATGGGTTCTTCTTCAAAAACCAGGAAGTAGCTATCGTAGGAGCCGGAGATACTGCTTGTGAAGAAGCTTTGTATTTATCTAAAATATGCGCCACGGTACATATGCTGGTGCGGCGGGATGAAATGAGAGCATCCAAAGTGATGCAGCAGCGGGTACAAAAAACATCCAACATCAATGTGTACTGGAATACGGAAACAGTAGAAGTGCTCGGAAAAGATAAGGTGGAAGGTGTTAAAGTGATTAATAACAAAACGAAAGAAGAAAGTACGATTCCTGTTGGCGCATTCTTTGTAGCCATTGGCCATACGCCTAATACCCAACTGTTTAAAGGACAGCTGGATATGGATGAACAGGGGTATATACAGACGATCAAAGGCAGTACACTGACCAATAAAGAAGGTGTTTTCGCCGCCGGTGATGTACAGGACAGGGTTTACAGGCAGGCAGTGACGGCGGCAGGTACCGGATGTATGGCTGCGCTGGACGCGGAAAGGTACTTGGGCGAAAAAGAAATTTAAAGTCATGTTGACCATCAGTCTAGAAGAGATCCGGTTTCATGCCGCCATCGGGTTATATGCTGAGGAGAAGTTGCTGGGAAATGATTTTTTGATCGATGTTCATATTCATGTGGAAGAAGAATCCGAACAGATTGAAACGCTTTCCGAGACAGTAGATTATACGAAAGTATATGAGCTCGTGAGCAGGGAAATGCAGCAGGAACATCAACTTCTGGAAACCGTTGCTCAAAATTGTATCCGGGCCATGAAGAAGACGTGGCCCGGGATCACAGGAGCAGAAATAGTGATCCGGAAGCTACATCCTCCCATGCAGGGGGAGGTCGGATGTTCAAAAGTAACGTTATCTAAAAAATTTTGATATGTCAATCCGTTTACCGTTTCCCAAACGAACTGCCTGGTGTGTGCTGGTATTGCTCCTGATTGGATCAGGAGCTTACGCCCAATCCATGTCCGGCCAACTGAAGAAGGCGGACTCGCTGGTCCAAAAGGGAAACGATGCCGGTGCATTACAAATCTATAAGAGCGTCCTTCAGAAGGATTCCAGCCAAAAGGAGGCGTTGGCCCATACCGCTATACTGTTGGTAAGAGCAGGGGAGCGGCAAAAAAATGCGTCTAATGCCAT
Organism: uncultured Chitinophagaceae bacterium; assembly: GCA_964467635.1. Lineage (GTDB taxonomy): Bacteria > Bacteroidota > Bacteroidia > Chitinophagales > Chitinophagaceae > FW021-bin31. The sequence continues at coordinate 2,534 of CAYXRN010000190.1, forward strand.
ACCACTTTATGACAGCGCACGGCAGCTTTCATTGACTGCATTGCAGATGGATCCGAATTACGTGCCTGCGGCTTACGGATATGCGCTTGCATTATACAGTTTGTCCATGGAGCAGGGGGTGAAAGAAAAAGTGAAAGGATTGAAGGATGTTAAGGATTACCTGGACCGTGTTTTAATGCTTGATTCTGCTTTCGGGAAGGCCTGGTATCTTTCGGGAAGATGGAATATGGCCTTTAACAAGCTTAATTTTGCGGAACGCGCTGCTGTTAAATTGCTGTTTGGCGGCATGCCGGATGCGGGAGCTGTCCAGGCGGTTAGCTGTTTTGCACAGTGCAAAAAGCTGGAACCAGCATTTATCCGCAACTATTATTACATGGCCAGCGCCCTGCATGTGGCGGGAAAGGACTTACAGGCTATTGCGGTCCTTAAAGAAGCCATTCATTTACGGCCTATTCTTAAGGATGACCGAACCTTCCAGCAAAAATGCAGGGATATGATAGAAGCCCTTCATTAAGGGCCGGCTTGCTTTTTTCGGGGATAAACTTTTTTATTATCTTTAATCCTTTTTTGCGCGTTTAACCAAAAATGATAACAGGATGGCTCCCGGTACGCTACTTTCTTTTATAATAGGATATTTTGCCCTGCTCATTCTTATCGCCTATTTTACGTCCCGAAAGTCCTCTGATAACAATACCTTTTTTATTGCCAATCGAAATTCCAAATGGTATTTGGTGGCCTTTGGAATGATCGGAACGTCCTTATCGGGGATTACATTTATTTCTGTTCCGGGTACCGTCAGTACAGATGCTTTTAGCTACTTTCAGTTTGTATTGGGTAACGTGGTGGGTTATATTATTATAGCCATGGTGTTGATGCCGTTGTACTATAAGCTGAAACTGACGTCGATCTATACCTATTTGGAGCGCCGTTTCGGATTTTGGTCGTATAAAACAGGGGCTTTTTTCTTTTTGGGTTCCCGATTGATAGGTGCAGCTTTCCGGCTGTTCCTAACAACCATCGTATTTCAGTATTTTATCTTTGATGCGTGGGGCATCCCCTTTTGGGTAACGGTGGCTGTTTCCATACTTCTGATGTGGGCTTATACCTTCCGGGGAGGTTTGAAGACCATTATCATTACCGATACTATTCAGACCTTTTTCTTAATTGCTGCGGTATTAATCTCTATCTTTTTCATTGCGCAAAGCTTAGACTTGGGGTTGGGCGATATCTTTTCAACCATTAAAGAGAGTACGTATTCCAAAATATTTGTGTGGGACGATTTCCTGGGCAACAAGCGTCATTTTATTAAATACTTTCTTGGCGGCATCGGTGTTTCGGTAGCTACGACAGGCTTAGATCAAGACCTGATGCAGAAGAATCTGAGTTGCCGCAATCTTTTTGATGCCAGGAAGAATATGTTCACTTTCACAGGGATCTTTGTAATTGTTAACCTTTTCTTCTTAAGTGTCGGAGCTCTTTTAATTATGTATGCACACGCCAACAATATTCCCATTTCTCTTGGCAGCACAGATTATATTTTCCCGGAAATAGCCCTGCAGCATTTAGGGGCAGTAGTGGCTATTGTATTTATTATAGGACTTACGGCAGCGACTTTTTCAACTGCTGATTCAGCGCTGACAGCACTTACTACTTCTTTTTGTGTGGATTTCCTGGACATGGATAAAAAACAGGCTACAGCAGGGAATGATAACAGTTTGGTGCGGGCACGGAAACTCACGCATGTGACTTTTTCCATACTGCTTTTCTTGTTGGTCCTTGCGTTTAAATACCTGGTTGATGAAGCCGTGGTAAAAGCGATATTTATGGCAGCTTCTTATACTTATGGTCCCTTGTTAGGTATGTTTATGTTTGGTATTTTAAATAAGAAAAAATTAGTTGATAAATGGGTGCCGGTTGTTTGCATATTGTCTCCTTTCGTTTGCTGGGCACTGGATGCCAATTCGGAGTGGCTTTTTGGCGGATATGACTTTAGTTTTGAGCTGCTGATTGTCAACGGCATTATTACCTATCTTGGCCTGTTGCTCATTACCCAGAAAAAGAAGCATGGATCTGAGGTAGCACTCGAGCGGTAGAGGAAGACATGTAATTATAAAATAATCAATCGTAAAAACTTATAATCGCACGATATCTATGAATGAAGAAATTGAGAACCTGAAGGGACGAGGCTGGAGTGAAACCCATGCCCATTCCAGTTGGCAGATATTTAAAATCATGGCAGAGTTTGTAAATGGATTTGAAACACTCAACCGGATAGGACCTTGTATTTCTGTTTTTGGCTCTGCACGTACTAAAGCAGGCCATCCTTATTATGACCTTACCGTACAGGTAGCCAAAAGGCTGGCTGAGGAAGGATTTGGTATCATTACCGGCGGTGGACCCGGTGCCATGGAAGCGGCTAATAAAGGCGCGCAAATGGGAGGAGGACATTCTGTCGGATTAAATATTCAACTGCCACATGAGCAACACAACAATCCTTATATTGATACCGATAAGATGCTTGACTTCAATTATTTCTTTGTCAGAAAAGTAATGTTTGTGAAATATGCCCAAGGGTTTGTAATGATGCCCGGCGGCTTTGGTACCATGGATGAATTTACCGAAGTGATTACCTTAATTCAAACAAAGAAAATAGTGGAGACCCCTTTGGTTCTGGTTGGAAAGTCTTATTGGAGTGGACTGTTAGATTGGATGAACACAACCATGTATAAGGAAGCCCACAATATTGCACCGGAAGATCTGGATATGCTGCAGCTTTTTGATGAGCCGGAAGATGTTGTGAAATATTTTAATGATTTCTATAGTAAGAATCCACTGCGACCGAACTTTTGAGGACGTGAATGTTTCC
>CAYXRN010000191.1:0-5348 GCA_964467635.1 uncultured Chitinophagaceae bacterium
AAAAGAAAAATGCACCCGGTTATATGCTTTCAGATCTCAATAGATTTTTTGGGGCGAAATACGGCATCCGGGGAGGTGTTGAAAAAAGAAAAGTATTGTGTTGGGTTTTAACAACGAATGACTCCGGCCGCAAAATCGCTACCAAAGGTAAAACACCTGCAGTAATAGAAACGGATAGCAATGAATTATGGCAAAATCAGCCGTTTGGAGATGTGTTTTATGCGCTTACGTACATGTTTGGAGATCAACCTTATCCATTTGTTGATCGTTCAGCTATTGAAAGTAATGTGGATATAATGTTACCCCTTCACCTGAAGACTGTTTCCAAATTGAAAACCTATTTGAGTAAATACGGACTGGAATTGAATAAGGATACATGCTCCTTAGGAATGCTCGTCCTTAAAAATGTTAATGCTTCCAAATAATTCGAATTATGAACAAATATATTTATATTCTTCTCACCATTACATTATCGTTTTTTATTGATACGACCTATTCTCAAACAAAAAAAATCTTTGGCCAGGTAATGACTGAAAAGGGGAAAAAACTACTGTCTGGAGCTACTATCTTTTCAAAAGTATCCAACGTATCTTCGGCAACTGATAGCAGTGGAAGCTTTACTATAGTCATACCTAAAAATGAAGATACGCTCCAAATATCGCATATCGGTTATAAAACAAAAATTGTCAGGCTGAAGAAAGGCCAAAGCAGGGTACTGGTATTGATGGCTCAAAATATTACCTCTTTAAAGGAGATCGTGGTATCAACCGGGTATCAGACAATTTCAAAAGAAAGGACTACAGGTTCCTTTTCCGTGGTAAACAATGATCTTTTGAACAGAAGCATAAGCACTGATATACTAAGCAGGTTAAAGGGAGTTACCAGCGGCTTGCTTTTTGACAGCCGTCGTCGTGGTCAGCCAAAACTCACTATCAGGGGACAGAGCACAATTCAATCCAATCCCGATCCTCTGATTATTGTTGACAATTTCCCCTACGAAGGTGATATAAATAATATCAACCCTAATGACGTTAAAAATATAACCATATTGAAAGATGCCGCCGCTGCCTCCATTTGGGGATCAAGAGCCGGTAATGGCGTAATAGTAATCACAACTAAAAAAGGTCGTCTTGAGCAACCTTTAAACATAGAATTTAACTCAAATATCACGGTTGGCACTAAGCCTGACCTCTTTTACAACAGGCAGTTTCTTAACTCTTCCGACTTTATTGAGGTCGAAAAATATTTGTTTGACCAGGGATATTATGCTTCAATAGAGACCAGTTCCGCTCATCCGCCCCTGTCACCAGTCGTTCAATTATTGATTGCAGAAAGAGACGGATTATTGCCAGTTGATGAGGCTGAGGCAAAAATAGCAGCTTTGAAAAAGAATGACGTGAGAGATGATTTTGGAAAATATTTCTACAGGAATAGCATTAATCAACAATATTCTCTTTCATTCAAGGGAGGCAGCTCTAAAGTAAGCTATTATTTAAGTGGTGGATTGGACAGGAATCTCGATAATTTAGTAAGAAATGGGCTAAACAGATTTACTATTAATTCCATGATGACTTATTATCCTGTAAAATCATTGGAACTCTCCGTAGGATTGAATTATAGTCAAAGTGATAAGGCGAGCAATAATCCGGGGATGGATCAAATAAAAAGTGGTGGTGGCAAAGGCCTATACCCTTATGCCAGGTTGGCCGACGAGAAGGGAGATCCATTGCCGGTCGTTCGGGATTTTAATGCTGACTACGTAAAGAAAGCCAAGTCAGATGGGCTGTTAGATTGGCTCTATCGACCTTTACAGGATTTGAGAAATGCTGATTATCACAGAAAGACAGGCAATATCCGTGTTCATACTGCAGCGAAATATTATTTCAGTCCATATTTTAATATTGAAGGTAGATACCAGTTTGAACGCCAAAATGGACATACCAGAAATCTTCAGAATCAGGAGATGTATTACTCCAGAAATATGATCAATCAGTATGCGATTATAAATACGGACGGCAGTGTCAATTTCCCTGTTCCTAAAGGCGCAATATTGGACAATTCAGAACTTTCACTTACTTCCCAAGCTGGCAGGGGACAATTTAATTTTAACAAAAACTGGAATAAAAAACATCAATTGTCGATTCTTGGCGGGATAGAAATAAGACAAACAACAATTACCGGTCGAGGACATCGCATATACGGATACGATGACAATTTATTAATCAGCAGTCCCGTTGATTTTACTACCAGCTATTTGATTAAGCCCTATGGATATACCTCAACTATTCCCAACGGAGTATCCCTTACGGACAAGATAGATAGGAATTTATCCTATTTTGGTAATGCGTCTTATACATTTATGGGGCGATATATGGCCTATCTTAGCGGAAGAAAAGATGAGTCGAACCTGTTCGGTGTTGATGCCAATCAAAAAGGTGTTCCCCTATGGTCAACAGGAATTGGATGGTTGTTTAGTTCGGAAGAATTCTATCCATTTTCAACCTGGCTTCCCATGTTTAAGCTACGGGCAACTTATGGCTATAGTGGAAATGTGAATAAATCTTTAACCGCTTATGCCACAGCCAATTATTATACTGATTACTCAACAGGGTTGCCTTATGTATATATAATGACTCCGCCAAATCCTAATTTGCGTTGGGAGAAGGTCAAAATGATAAACATAGGAATAGATTTTGAGACAAAGGATCGCTTATTATCCGGTAGCTTTGAATACTATACAAAGAAAGGCATCGACTTAATAGGGAAATCTCCATTAGATCCTACTATCGGATTCATTGTTGGTGGAAATACCAATTTCACTGGAAATAATTCTTCTTTGTCTGGTTATGGATTCGACGCACAATTAAATATCAATAAACAATTTAACAATTTTAATTGGTCTGCTCAGATATTATACAGTTATAATAAAGGTAAAATAACCGAATACGATTACGAGTATTATCCCACTGAATATTTTTCCACCCCACCTCCTGTACCGGGCAATCCCAAATATAGTATCTATAGTCTTAAATGGGGAGGACTGGATCCTTCAAATGGTGATCCTCAAGTATTTATCGGAGGCAAGCTGACAAAAGATTATACATCAATATTATCTAATCTTACAACAGATGATATTATTTATAATGGGCCTGCCCTGCCAACTACATTCGGATCATTCAGAAATAGCTTTAAAATAGGTGGATTGTCGCTGGGATTTAATATTATACTTAAATTCGGGTACTATTTTAGAAAAACATCAATTAATTATACAGCTCTTTTTGATAACTGGACTGGAAATATTGACTATAGTAAAAGGTGGAAGAGACCCGGTGATGACAAATTAACTCAGGTTCCTTCCATGCCACCCGTAGGAACGAGCTATGTGAGAGACTTTATATATACAAACTCAAATATATTGGTTGAGAAGGGTGATCATATCAGATTCCAAGATATTAACTTTTCCTATGAGCTAAATCAGAATAAATATAAATGGTTACCTTTTGATCAAGCATCCATATATGGCTATATTAACAATATAGGGATTATCTGGCGGGCTAATGATGATAAAATTGACCCAGACTATGTATTCCTTCCATACCCTCCCCCTGTTACTTTTTCACTAGGGCTTAAAATTCAATTTTAAAACGTAAAATATGAAATCAGCATTTTTATTGTTAATGATAATGGTATTTTTAATGCCGTCATGCAAAAATGGATTCCTGGAAATAAAGCCGGATAAAAAATTGGTTATTCCATCTACACTCCAGGATTTCCAGGGAATGGTAGATTATTCACAGGTAATGAATGCCTTTATGCCAAGTCTGGGCGAAGTGAGCTCTGACGATTACTATATATTATATGAAGAATGGAAAGTATTATCTCAGCCACAGGACAAAAACGGATATATATGGGCTGAAGATGTGTATGAGGGAAATACTGACCCAGACTGGAAAAGGCGTTACCAACAGGTCTTTTATGCCAACAATATCTTGGAGGGGTTAGATCGGCTGAAAGCAATAGAAGACATTGAATGGTATAATCATATTAAAGGGAGTGCTTATTTTTTTAGAGCCTTCGCCTTCTTTCAGCTTGCGCAGCTATATTGTGATACTTACGATAAACAAAAAGATAATTCCGGCTATGGAATACCGCTAAGGCTTAACTCTGATCTTAACATTCCAACGAGGAGATCTACCGTCCGGGAAACGTATGAACAAATCATTTCTGACCTAAATAAATCGGTTAAACTTTTGCCAGTAAGCAGCATATACAAGACACGGCCAGTAAAAACAGCTGCTTTTGCTCTTTTATCCAGGACCTATTTAATCATGCAGGAATATGATAAGGCATTAGCATTTGCTGATTCAGTCCTCAGCTCAAATAATTACTCTCTCATGGATTTTAATGAACTTGATACGTCATCGGCATATCCAATGAAGCGTTATAATAGTGAGGTTATTCTCCAAAGTACCTTAGCGCCGGTGGCAATTTTGCTGCCATCAAGGCTTATTATTGATTCGACGTTATATAGGTCTTATTCAGAAGGTGATATCCGTAAAAGTGCATGGTTTAAAATAAATCATGGGAACATTACTTTTAAAGGTAGTTATGACGGATCTTTGATAAACTTTAACGGACTTGCAATTGATGAGTGCTATTTAACAAAGTCTGAGTGCCTGGCTCGTAAAGGAAAGACGGATAAGGCCCTTGAAATGCTAAATAAGCTACTTAAAAAAAGATTCAGGACTGGTACTTTTATGCCTGTAAACGCTTCTAATTCAGATGATGCTTTAACGATCATATTGCAGGAGCGCAGAAAGGAATTATTATTTAGAGGTATTCGATGGAGCGATCTAAGGAGGTTAAACTTAGCTAAGCATACTTCAAAAACTCTTTATCGCAAGCTAAATGGTGTCACCTATGAACTCGAGCCCAATAGCTTGAACTACACATTGCCGATACCGGATAAAGTGATTCAGTTAAGTGGGATCCCTCAAAATAAAAGAGAATGAATTCAAATTAGGTAAAAAAGGCTCATCTCTAATAGGATGAGCCTTTTTCTTGTTTATTGCTCCTTGCTCCGAAAATCTATTTGATTATCTTCTTCTGAAGCTTTAACTTGCCTTACACCGTTTACAATTTCTGTTTGACTTTCTTTATACTCTCTAGCACAATTAGCCTGTGTAATTTTTAGCGGGCAAAGTGAGCTTGGATCCGTAACCTGAGTAGTGGTAACGTGAGTACCGGAGGCATCCATTAGGAACCAGTATGTGGTTTCATTGCTTTTGGATGTTGCGTCCACCGTTGGATTAATCGTAAACGCGCTGGCTGCGACCCCTACTATAACA
>CAYXRN010000192.1:0-5319 GCA_964467635.1 uncultured Chitinophagaceae bacterium
TACATCCCACCGAGCCTATCGGCATCAGTGGGTTTTACGCTCCACTTTTATAAAAGCATGAGGTAAAACGTCACTTAAATACCTAAAGGTTGTGTTAGGAAGAATTGACGAATTGTATCTCGGATGCCCACGATTCTAATCGTCCTATACGTACATCTATGATACGTGCGAAGAAAATGACCTCAGGATCAGATAAGCAGGAAAAAGTCAAACAAAAAGGCCTTAAAATAGGTACAAAATAATATCATCAGGCGTTCCACACTCCTACTCCACAGGCATATCACGATCAAAAAACAACAGTTTGTTTTAGCGCAAATATACCGCAATCCCTGGGAGTGTCAATACATCATATTAAGGCAGCCACTAGAATCTCAACTCGTTTGTTCTTCCCCAATAAATTCCTCTTACCCTTTGTCCGATTTAAAACCATAATTTAGTAGCTTCCTGTGCTCAAGAGCACCAGGGTACACGCGTCCATAACCTGTATCCCCTTATCTTTCGCCATCTTTGTCAAAATCTCATTCTCGGCGCCGGGATTAAAAATGATTCTCTTCGGGCGAAGAGAAATAATGTAATCATAATATTCCTCCTGATGCTTAGCGCTCAGATACAGGGTGACCGTATTAATACCACCTTCCTTCGGCCTTTCTTTGCTGAACGCCACATCGGCCACCTTTCCGGCCCTGTTTCCGATCCCTACAACAGGATGCCCGTGTTTTCTTAAGCTTTTTATGGCGACAAAACTGTATCGGGCGGGGTTTTCCGAGGCGCCTATGACTAAAGTTTTCTTAGTACCTGACATGGTTTACGTGATTAGATCAATATTTATTAACGCTATCCAAATAGTACATCGCAACACTATATTTGTTCAGGAAAAACAATTAAACCGCCTATTCACAGTCACCAGGCCCTTTTTCCATTTATTCCACTACCACTTCAAATGTTTCTCCTTTTGTTGTCTGCACCGTCTTCAAGTAGGTTTTTGCCAAAGACAAGCTTTCAAGGTGGGCAGGACCTTTCACTTTCAGCTGTTCCACCACAGGGGTCTGAAAGAAAGCATTAGGATTTGGCCCTTCTTCCTTAACCGATTTACTTTCAGCACCTAATACTTCTACCCTGACTTTTGTTCTAATCCGGCACGGCCCTCCTAAGGTAGAAAGTATCTTTGCGCTTTCTAACCGTCCCTTACGCCAAGTCATACTCTGAATAACAAATCCCCCTCTGCTCCTTAAACCACTTACGCTGCCCTTTTTCCAGATATCAGGTAATGCTGGCAAAAGATAAATAGCACCGTCCTGGCTTTGCAATAGCATTTCTATTAAGCCGGAAGTAAAACCAAAATTTCCATCGATTTGGAATGGCGGATGGGCATCAAATAAATTTAAGTAGGAGCCGCCACGTGTATCCCCATTGATGCCCCGGCGTCCGGTGAGATATAGCTGTTCATTCAATAACTTGTAAGCGTGGTTGCCATCCTCCAGCCTTGCCCAACAATTAATCTTCCAAGCTTTGGACCAACCGGTTCCTCCATCATCACGCATTTCCAGACTCTTTTTTGCAGCCGCGGCCAATAAAGGAGTTCTTCTCGGAGAAATCAAGCTAGCGGGAAATAGCCCGTATAAATGGGAAATATGCCGATGATGGCCGGTAGGCTTATCCCAATCCTTATACCACTCCTGTAATTGTCCGTATTGCCCGATATGGAACGGGTATAATTTTTGGTAAGCAACCTGCAAGCTATCGCGAAAAGCAGTGTCTGTATTTAAAATTCTAGAGGCACAGACCGTATTAAAAAAAAGGTCACGGATGATGGACATGTCCATCGTAGAAGCAATGCTTACCGAATACGACTTTCCACCTATAGAATAGCTATTTTCAGGGGAAGTGGAAGGGGCTGTCACTAAATGTCCTTGATAAGGAATGAGCCAATCCAGCAAAAATTCAGAAGCTCCTTTCATTAAAGGATAGGCTATATTCTTTAAAAAAGTTGTATCTCCACCAAACAGATAGTGTTCCCAAAGATGACGGCATAGCCATCCGCCACTCATAGGCCACATTGCCCAGCGCGGAGAGGCCATAGGATCTTGTCCAAAGTTTCCGGGAGGAGCCGTTTGGGCCCACAAATCACTGTTATGATGGGCAACCCAGCCGTCAGCCCCATAGTTTACACGAGCAGTAACCTCCCCATTTGCACTCAGCGCCTCTATAAAATGAAATAAGGGTTGTGCACATTCCTGCAGGCTACCTTTTTCCGCCGGCCAATAGTTCATTTCCATATTGATATTCATGGTGTAATTCGAACCCCAGGGGGGGCGCATGCTGTTGTTCCAAATACCCTGTAAATTAGCAGGTCTTCCGAAAAAAGACGCATCTTTCGGGGCGGCGCGAGATGCTGCAATCAACAAGTATCTTCCATATTGAAATAATAAAGTGGCCAATTGAGGATCTTGATATCCCCCTGCCTTTGTATACTTTTCCAACCTGAGATCGGTTGGTAAATAAGCGAGACTGTCCACACCGAGGTTAAGCCTCACCCGTTTAAAAAGACTTTTATAATCTTCTTTATGCCGGTGCAACAATTCATCGTATGTCCGGGACGATGCATTCTGCATATGTTTTTTAGCTGAAGACAGTGCAAATTCGCCGGTTATTCCGGGCATTTTATTGTACTTTTTAAAGCTTGTACCCGTTGAAACAAACAGGGTAACCTCTGTAGCTTCTTTCACGCTTAATCCTGTGGCATTCGCTTGCACTTTTCCGTCTTTAGTTTCAGCTTTCAGCATCACTGCAAAACGCATGCTTTTAGTACTGTCATAAACAACTTGTCTTTTATCATAGGATCGGTGCGCTACATAACTCGGAGCCACCCCTTTCATAACTACCATCCGCTTCCCTGCCGCCTCTATCCTGTGTGGCATAGGATTGTCGAACTGGGCGGTAAACGAAATAGCACGCGGCTGATCTGCCTGGAGATGTATAATAAGAATTTGATCGGGATAACTTGAAAACACTCTTCTGGTATAAAGAACCTTTCCTTTCTTGAAAGTCGCACCAGCAACACCGTCGTTCAGATTTAATTCACGTTGATAATCTTTAATAACATCATCGCCTCGCTGAAAATCCAGGTACAGGCTTCCTAAAGTTAAATAGGTGGCCACATAAGGTCCCATCATCCGTTTGCATAATTGGTCGGCTTTAGCATAGTTTCCTGCAAACAAAGCTTTTCTTACCTTGGGTAACACTTTCTTTGCGTGGGGATTATTCCAGTCTCGGGGATGGCCCGACCATAATGTGGCGTCATTGAGTTGAAACCGTGCAGTATCGGTTCCGCCAAAGATCATGGCACCAATACGGCCATTGCCTACCGGCAGCGCTTCTGTCCACTTGCCGGCCGGGCGCCTGTACCAAAGTTTCAAAAGCGGGTCCCCTTCTCTTAATTGCCGATTTCCTGTGCAAGACATCCCCAATCCGACAAAGGTACCCGCCAGTATCAGAAGATAAAATGCTATTCTTTTCATATTATGTATTTAAAACCATACATGAAATATGTCGTCCTGAAACCCGTCAGTTCTAATTACTTACAACAACAAACGATTGCACGCAAACCAAAGAAAATTTATTTGGTTCTGCAAATAAATTCAATTGAAAAAACAACCTTCATTTTTTAGGTATTTATGTGAAGCCCGCATTCGACCGGGATTAAACGAATCCCAGCATATGATTTCTTCTGTTTGCTAAAAAACCACATCTTATGAAAGATCAACACAAAACTAATCGACACCGGTTCACCTCCCTATTGCTCATTATAAAATAAGGCGGCGGCTCCCAGTACTCCGGCACCTTTCAACTCAGATATTTTAATAGAAAATCGCTGCAGGGATTTTGGATAAGCAAATTCATTAATCTGTCTCCACAAAGGCCTTTGATATAGAGGATACGCCTGCGCAATGGATCCTCCCAAAATAATGCATTCCGGATCATAGGTATATAAAATCATTTTGATAGCATTACCTATATGCATACCTAGTTCTTCCATTATTCTCACTGCTTCCCGATCTTTATCCATCGCCTTTTTAAACACTTCTATCCCCGTTGTTCCGTAACAATTTTTAAAAAATTGGCCGCTAGCATAATACTCAAAGTAGCGATCACGATAACCAACCATTCCAAACTCCCCCGCCCCGCAATTGGGACCCGCGTAAAGCTTGTCATTGATAATAACACCCGCTCCTATCCCCGTACCGATAGAAAGACCTATAAAGGAATGAAGATTTTTACCCTTCCCAAAATATTTTTCACCCAAGGCGAAGCAGTTTGCATCGTTATTTACAAAAACGGGAATATGATAGCGTTCTTCCACATATTTTTTAAGCGGTATCGCCTTCCAGGAAGGAATATTTTGTACGTCATAAACAATACCTGCTTCTATATCAACTACACTGGGTACTCCTATACCAATAGCTTCAACGTTTTCGTCCATGAGTTGGTCTATCAGTTGAAACAATCCAATAAGGACTTCTTGTTCAGTTCCTGACGCATTCACCCTAGAGGACAAAATTTCTAACGGCTGCCCGCAAGCTATTTGCGCACCACGGATATTCGTTCCTCCGAGATCAATCCCTATTATTGTGTTTCCCATCTTACCAATAATTTCCCACTAAGATACAGTTTCTTTGTGAACTGCCCACCCACGGCAAAATCGATGGGCTGGGCTTCATAGGTCATAGACTCATTTAATGGTAACGCCTTACTATGTTTTTATTTTGTGTCCGACTGCGTCCCACTACCAGACAATATGTTTATACCATGCTTTAGTATATTTTTTTTTGCTGCATTAACATCTCTATCGTGAATTTCACTACAAGATTTGCAAGTCCACTCTCTTATTGTAAGAGGTAAATCTTGTTTTATCCACCCACAACTTGAACAAGGCTTGCTATTTGGATAGAATCTATCAATCTTAACGAATTGCCGGTCATTTCAATTAGATTTGTATTTGTATTCAAGCATTGTGTAAAATGCACCCAACGAAATATCACTCATTGCTTGTGCTAAACAATGATTTTTCATTATATTTTTTACTGCTAAATCTTCAACTGATATTATGTCGTGGTTTTTGACAATTTCATCTGATACCTTGTGCAAGTAATCTTTTCTAATGTTTGCGATTTGTTCGTGTACTATGGCAAGTTTTCTTTTCTGTTTATTTCTTGAACCACTGTAAACATTCGAGCAAATACACACTTTTTATTCGTTACATCCCCCCTCTTTCAATATCACAGTTGGTACGTAGGTTAAAGCAAGAATCCACTCGTCAAT
>CAYXRN010000193.1:0-5309 GCA_964467635.1 uncultured Chitinophagaceae bacterium
AGCCCGAAGCTGTGCGCTTCGTTCAGATACCTTTCAATCCACTCTTTGTTAATCTGATTGGCACGGCTGTACCTTGCCAGTGAGTGCATATTACGGGCTGACTTTTCAAACTTGCGCAGGTTCTCATCGCTGTTATCCAAAAACAGGTACTGGTTATAGATATGGTTACAGCTAAGGAGCAAGCCCACGGGAGAGGCAAAGGACAACAGGCAATCGCTCCTGTCCGTGGACAGCTTTTCATACCTTGTATTTGCCGATACCGTGCCGGGCAAATCGTCCGTATCGGACAGGGTGTGCAGGCACAGCCTTTTGTTGCCGATACGCACATCTTCACTGCCCAAAGCTATATCCTGCATGGGCGTTCCGGCTTCCCTCGACAGGGTAAGGTACTGTTCGAGCAGACCCTGTGTGTCGCTTGTGCCGATGATGTCATCCTCGGTCAAGCGTTCCAGTTTCACAAAACCGCTATCATTGATAATCCGCTCAAACTGTGCAACCGTCTCCATGAAACGGCGGACGGTTTCTTTATCCCGAATTTCTTTCGGGATGAGGACACCTCTGCAAAGCGAACTAAAGTTGCTCTGCATCCGCATCCGCTCTTTGGTTGTCTTGGTGAGGAACAGGTAGCAGTAATGGTTTAAAAAAGGACGTTCGTTGAAATGCTGTTGATAGGACTTTGCAAGAAAACTCTGGTCGTTCTGTGCAATATCCGGCGCATAACTTTCCTTGATGTACCAATCCTGTTTGTGGACAATGGTATAGTCCGGCAGGGTCTTGATAGCCTTGTGCCATGCCGAGTGTATGGCATCGTACTCCGCCGATGCCACAGTGAACAGTTCCGGCAGGTGTACCCGAAAGCAAGCCGTGATGTCTGCATCCTTTGAAATGATGCAGTTGTGTTCCACCGCCAGTAATGGAAACTTGCTTTCCAACGTTGTGACTTTTGCAGTATTTCTCATAGGGTATTGGATTTAGTGTTGAACTTCAAATAGCGGTGTACAGCTCTGCGACAGATGATGTATTTCGGATGTCTTTTCTTTGCCCCGACTTTCATCAAGCCATGTTCGCCGTATTTGCCGTTCAATGCGAATGTCTGCCACACGATGAGCGATGCACCGCCTGCTCCGATGAACAGACAGATGTAAGAGTTTACACCTGCCATGTACATAATCATGACGAGGACAAGCACACCGAGCAAGCCTCCGGCGAAAATGAACAGGTACTGTGCTTTCAGTCCTTTGAACTCGACCGTTCTCCCAATGCCTTTATTGATATTGTAATTGCTCATAATACGCCAGTTTAAAGGAAGAATGAGCGGAGAATGGTCGCCGCTACGATTAAGAAGATACAAGCCCCGAACCACGACGCAGCCGTCTTGCTTGTATCGGGGTCACCGCTACTAAATTTGTTGTACACCTTTACACCTCCGATTAGCCCAACCACCGCCCCAATCGCATAGATGAGTTGAGTTGCAGGGTCGAAGTAACTCGTTACCATCTGCGTGGCTTCTTGGATGCCTGCCGAGCCGTCGCCCTGTGCGAACACACCGAATGCTGACAGTAACGCAACGCCTGTCAGCGACACTTTTTTGCTTCGTTTTTCCATGATTTAACTGAATTAATTTGTTACTAATTCCCACACCTTGCGGGCTTTCGCAACAAAAGTCTTATGAAAATCGAAGCGTTATGGGAAACTGGAAATCAGCGGAATTAATTGGCAGGGTATGGCGATTTAGATAAAGAAAAAAGGTTTATATCTACAGGATAATGTTTACAAAGGGAAAGGTTTTTACTATCTTCGCATAATGAAATATTTATCATTCATATTAGCTTTAATGGTGTTGATTTTATCAACAGCACCGTGCTTTATGGAAGATAAATGCCATGACCGAACATTTCAGATAGCAGACAACCAAGAACAGAATGAAGATGATTGTGATAAAGAATGTTGCTCGCCTTTTTTCACTTGCAAAACGTGTACAGGGTTTGTAGTAACTTTACTTCATTTTTCAATTCCACACGTTGTCAAGCAACCTGAAATGAAAATAAGCAGAATAATAGCATCACCTGTTTCAGACTTCCCCTTTTCTGTTTGGCATCCCCCACAGCTTGTGTAATATGTAGTGCTTTCAGCACAGTTTATTACTTGCGGTGCCTAGCACCGCAATCATTCATTTAATCATTATTTTTTCAATGAAAAGAATATTAATTGTGTCATTTTTTATGGCACTCGGTTTTTGTGCATTTGCACAAAACACATTCAAAGCTGTAATTAAAGACAGCGAAAAAAAAGAGCCTTTAATGGGAGTAACCGTACAGATTACAGGAACTGCAATTGCAACAACATCTAATGAAAACGGACAAATCACTTTATTAGATATTCCCAACGGACTGCAATCAATACATTTTAGCTATATCGGTTTTAATGAACGCATCGATAATTTTCAATTTCCGTTAACGGACACCAGTGTTGTTGAAATCCTACTCGATGATAGTTCCGAACAATTGGAGGAAGTTGTCATTTCATCCACAAGAAGCACGAGAACCATCCAAAATATCCCTACACGTATTGAATTTATTGGTGGTGAGGAATTGGATGAAAAAGGCAACATGAAAGCCGGTGACATCCGTATGCTTTTGAGTGAAAGTACAGGTATTCATGTGCAAACGACATCGCCCACAAGTGCCAATGCAAGTATTCGTATCCAAGGACTTGACGGACGATATACGCAAATCTTAAAAGACGGTTTTCCGATTTATTCGGGTGCTTCGAGTGGGTTAGGTTTGTTGCAAATTCCACCACTTGACTTAAAGCAAGTTGAACTTATTAAGGGTTCAACTTCCACGCTGTACGGTGGTGGAGCAATAGCAGGTTTGGTCAATCTAATTTCCAAGACACCGACAGAAGAGAGGGATTTGCGTTTTCATTTAAATGGGACATCAGGTAGAGGTTTAGACATCAATGGTTTTTACGGACAAAAATTCAATAAAATTGGAACAACCATATTTGCTTCACACAATCGTAACGTAGCTTACGACCCTGCAAAAATCGGACTTTCTGCCATCCCCCAATTTGAAAGGTATGTGCTGAACCCTAAATTATTTGTTTACTTCAATGATAGAACAAAAATGAACTTTGGCATTAACACCACCATTGAAAACCGTTTGGGTGGCGATATGCTGTACATCAAAGGCAAAGGAGATAATACACATCAATATTTTGAAGAAAACAAATCACAGCGTTATTCTACTCAATTTGTTTTTGACCATACGGTAAATGAAAACAGTTTTATACAAGTAAAAAATAGCGTAAGTTATTTTAACCGCAATACAGCTATTCCCAATTACGAGTTTGAGGGAACACAAACGGCGACTTTTACAGAAGCAAGTTATACCCACAGCAAAGAAAAATCGGAATGGGTGACAGGTGTTAATCTTTGGACGGACAATTTTAAGGAAAAACAGATGACCACATTTCCGATGAGGGATTACACCCAGACGACTTTTGGCGCTTTTGTGCAAAATTCTTTTGAGGCTACGGATTGGCTTCAAATGGAAGCGGGTTTAAGAACGGATTATGTGGTCGATTACGGAGCAGTTTTTTTACCAAGAGTTTCGGCATTGTTTCAGATTGCAAACGGATTGACTTCACGTATCGGGGGTGGATTTGGCTACAAAACACCAACCATTTTTACCGAAGAAAGCGAACGCATACAATATCAAAACGTAATGCCTATTGACGATAATACCAATAAATTAGAAAGAAGTTACGGAGCAAATGCAGACATCAACTATCGTACTAATATTAGTGATGACTGGACTTTTAGCATCAATCATTTATTCTTTTACACCTATTTGGATAATCCTTTGTTACTTCAAAATATAGCGGCAAACACTTATCAATTTATCAACTCCTCCGGCTACATCCATACCAAAGGAACAGAAACTAATATCAAAATCGGCTATGACGATTTGAAACTGTTTTTGGGCTACACCTTTACCGATACCCGCTTGATTGAAAACGGAATAACTACCGACAATCCGCTAACCCCAAAACATCGGGTTAATTCTGTATTGATGTATGAAATAGAAGACGAATGGAAGATTGGTTTGGAAGCCTATTATTTCAGTCCGCAAAAGCTGAACGACGGGACAGCAGGAAAAGAGTATTGGATGTGTGGCTTTATGGCTGAAAAGATTTGGGAAAGATTTTCTTTGTACATCAACTTTGAAAATTTCCTTGATACAAGACAGACACGTTTTGACAACATTTATACAGGAACGATAACCAACCCTGTTTTTAAAGACATCTATGCACCATTGGACGGATTTGTAATTAACGGAGGGATAAAATTTAGACTTTAAAAACATGAATAAAACGATATTTAATATAACTAAAATGGATTGCCCAAGTGAAGAGCAATTAATTCGTATGAAATTGCAAAATTTCGATACGGTAAAGTCATTAGATTTTGATATTCCTAATAGAAAATTGAATGTTTATCATAGTGGAAACCCAGAGCCGATTTTTTCGGCTTTGGAAGCACTGAACCTGAATACAACATTACTTTCCACCGAAGAAAATAACGCAGTTATTGAAACAGATACACACAATAACCAACGAAAACTACTTTGGGCTGTACTGATTATTAACTTCCTTTTCTTTGGATTAGAAATGCTGTTCGGTATTTTTTCCAATTCAATGGGGTTGGTAGCAGACAGCTTGGATATGCTTGCCGACAGTATTGTTTACGCATTGGCTTTGTTTGCTGTTGGGGGGACGATTTTAAGGAAAAACAACATTGCCAAATTTGCAGGTTACTTTCAAATTCTATTAGCGGTTATCGGTTTCGTTGAAGTTATCAGACGTTTTATCGGAATAGAAACGATGCCCGATTTCAAAACAATGATTATTGTTTCTATTTTGGCGCTGATAGCTAACGTGCTTTGTCTTTACCTATTGCAAAAGAACAAAAGTAAAGAAGCACACATGCAGGCTTCAATGATTTTTACGTCAAACGATGTTATTATTAATTCGGGCGTTATTGTCGCAGGCCTTTTGGTCAATTGGCTTAATTCCAGTTATCCTGATTTGATTATCGGAGTGATTGTATTTGTCGTTGTAGCAAGGGGAGCGTATAGGATATTGAAGTTGGCAAAGTGAATGTAAAAATAAATAGAGCCTGAAAAGCTAAATTTCAGGCTCTATTAAAATAATTCTGTGTCAGACAAACTCCCCAATATCAAAACCCTCCAAATCACTTTTCCGCAAATCGGGAGAACTGAAATCCGTTCCGGCGGAGAGGCTCT
>CAYXRN010000194.1:0-5288 GCA_964467635.1 uncultured Chitinophagaceae bacterium
TCGATAAAGGTATTCCGGTCTAATCTTTTTGTAGGTTCCAGTTGTAAAAGTTCCATCACATAAAATTTAAAAATTGAGTGTGTTAACCCTGCATATGACCATATCGTTTATAATTTTCAAAACGGCTATTGTAGATCGGAACATTTTCTTCCCTTGGAGTAATGACCTTTCGGTCTCCCTTTGCTAATTTTTCAATGGCGTCTTCAACGCGGGGATATATCCCGCAGACCACCGATGCGAACATCGCGGCCCCAAGCGCCGCCGCCTGTTCGGCGGCTGAAACCTGTACAGGCCGGTTTAAAACGTCAGCCAGCTTCCCAATGACAAAATCCGATTTGGTGGCAATGCCTCCTATCGCCTGTATACCGATGATCGGGACACCCTGTTCCTCAATACATTCCACAATGGCTCTTGACCCGAAACAGGTGGCTTCCACTAACGCGTTGTATACGGCGGGAGGCGCAGCGCCTAAGGTCAGGCCTCCGATCAATCCGGTTACAGACGGGTCTACATCCGGGGTACGGCGGCCGTTAAACCAATCCAAGGCAAAAGGCATATCCGCTTCAACGCCTATTGCTGCCGCCTGGTGGTCTAATTCTTTTAACAGGTTTTCTTTCAAAGCGCTGATGGTATCCGCGCTGATCGTCCCCCACTGCATTTTATCCTTCCGGCCGAGCTGTAACGGCCATAACAGAAAATCCCTGAACCAGGAATAGATGTCTCCAAACGCGGATTGCCCGGCTTCCAACCCCACCATTCCCGGAACGATAGAGTCTTCCACCTGTCCGGATATGCCTGCGATCGCCCTTCCCTTAAGATCCTGACCGGGCGCTACCATCATGTCGCAGGTAGAGGTTCCGATAACCTTACTCAGGTAATAGGGTTTTATTCCCCCGCCCACAGCCCCCATGTGAGCGTCTATAGCGCCTATGCCTACTTCAACCGCCGGGGACAACCCCAGCCTGGCAGCCCAGTCCGGGCATAATTTCCCGGCGGAACAGGCGGCGTCAAAGACCGCGCTACCAAACCGTGCATGGTACTTCTCCAGCGAAGGATGAATGGCCCGATAAAATTCAACCGGCGGAAGCCCGCCGAATGCCCGGGACCAGAGCGCCTTATGACCGGCGGCACATACGTTTCTTTTAATCTGGCGGGCATCCTGGCCTCCGGTCAAAAGAAAGGGCATCCAGTCGCTGTGTTCAACAAAAGTATACAGGCTGTTTTCCAGCTGTCCGTCCCCGCGTAAGATGTGCAACAACTTGGCCCAATACCATTCCGGGGAGTAAATGCCTCCTACAAACTGCAAGTAACGCGCCTCAAAC
Organism: uncultured Chitinophagaceae bacterium; assembly: GCA_964467635.1. Classification (GTDB taxonomy): domain Bacteria; phylum Bacteroidota; class Bacteroidia; order Chitinophagales; family Chitinophagaceae; genus FW021-bin31. The sequence goes on from CAYXRN010000194.1 coordinate 1,323, forward strand.
TGCCCGGCAGCCCGATTGATTTCATCGGCTTCTCCGGCGGCCGTATGGTCTTTCCAAAGCAAAAACATGGCGTCGGGATGATCCTTAAATGGTTCCAAAAGTGCCAGCGGTGTTCCCTGCCTGTCCACGGCCACCGGCGTGGAGCCGGTCGTTGCAACAGAAATGCCCACGATGTGCTCAGCTGCGTTTCCGCCAAGTTGGCTTAAACAATCTTTTACCACCGTTTCAAGTCCTTCCATATAGTCCAGCGGGTGTTGCCGGAACTGGTTTTTAGCCGCATCGCAATACAACCCTTCCTGCCACCGCCTGTAAAGGGCTACGGCGGTGGTCAGTTCCGCGCCATTTACCGCGTCCACCACTACGGCGCGAACCGAGTCCGTCCCGTAATCTACGCCGATCACATAATTATTGTTTTTCATAAAACCAGCTTTCTGCAAATCATTCAATCATTTTTACTTTTTCACCTTATATCCCTGGAGCCCGTAATAAAGGATAAAGACGAACAAAGGAATGGGCGTCAGGAACCCGATAGGCATGCCGTAATGATCAGCCACAAACCCCATCAACGGCGGGAAAACCGCTCCGCCCGCGACCCCCATGACAATATAGGAGGAAGCATGCTTGGTCTTCGATCCCAAACCTTCAATAGCCAGGGCAAATATGGTGGGGTACATAATCGACATTAAAAAGAACACCAGATAAAGGGCGATCAAGGAGGTCCATCCAAACTCCGCAGCGACAAGAGGCAACAACAACACGCATCCCAAGGAAAACAGGGAAAGTACGCTTTGCGGAGCCATGCGCTTCATCATTGCGCTGCCGGAAAGCCGGCCGGTCATAAACAGCAAAAAGCCAAAGGACAACAGATAGGGGGCATCCGCCACGTCAAACCGGGGATGCATGCCCTCATCGGTCACAAAATTGATTAAGAAACTGAAGATGCCCGTTTGCGCGGCCACATAACAGGCCTGCGCGATGGCGCCGTGTTTGAAATGCCGGTTCTCCCACAAAGGCTTTTTGGAAATATATTCTTCGCTTTCCGCCTCCCCGGCCGCAGAATCGTTGCTCTTCGCCGGGCTTTCCAGCGCGTTTTGTTCATCCGCCTCGGTAATCTCGGGTAATTTTAAGCGGGTAAATATAAAGGCCACAATCAGGACAACGATGCCTATAATCGCAAAAGGTAAAACAATGGACATCATTTTTTGCCCGGCTTCGTGATTTTGATTCCTATAAACATACAGCGCAATCAATGGCCCTAAAACCCAGGCAAGTCCATTGAACGCCTGGGCGATATTAATCCGCCTTCCGGCACTGGCCACCGGCCCCAACTTCGTACTGTAGGGATTAGCGGCCGTTTCCAGGGTAGTCAGCCCGGCGCCTATGATCAACAGGCAAATCAAAAACAAAATAAAAGATTGGAAAGGAGCAGTCCCCGCGGCCAATAAAGCCCCCAGGGCAAAGATCGTCAGCCCGAAAACAATGCCTTTTTTATAGCCGTATTTTTTCATATACAATCCGGCGGGGACCGACATGCCCAAATAAGCCCCATATAAAGAAAACTGGACAAAACTGGATTGCCACTTATGCAGATCGAGCATCATCTGGAAATTTTTGTCCAGCGTATCCAGCATACCGTGGGCGATACCCCAGAGAAAAAACAAGGAGCATATGGCGACAAAAGGGGCAAAATAATTCTTTCCTCCTCTAATAAAAAGAGAAGCCTTCTTGGGTTGATTCTGACTCATTCATCATGTTTTATTGACCTCCCTAAAATGATTGAACTCCTGAAGATCATGGTTAAAAATTGAATTATGCCGTGAATTTATAATAAAGTTAAAAGAAAAACACCCCCCTCTTCAATTCATCCGAGTCCACTAATAGAGGGGGCCATAGGCGGAACAGGCCCGGTAATCAGCCCCTTCCGGATCCATTCCGAAACTCGCCCAGGCCGATGGCCTGAAGATATCTTTCTGCGCCACATTGTGCAGGTTAACCGGAATACGAAGCATAGCCGCCAAAGCAATTAAATCCGCCCCGATATGCCCATAACTGATCGCGCCATGATTCGCCCCCCAGTTGGCCATGACGTTATATACGTTCTTAAAACTCTCCTGTGTGTCGGATGTTCTGGGAACAAACCAGGTGGTGGGCCACGTCTTATCGGTACGTTCATCTAATATCCGGTGCACTTCCCCGGGCAATTCCACGGTCCAGCCTTCGGCAATCTGCAAAACCGGCCCCAGGTTTTTAACCAGGTTCAACCGACACATGGTTACCGGCATGCCGCCGGCCGAAACCAGCTGCGAGGAAAACCCGCCTCCCCTGAAATAATCTCTGTTGGCCGGGTACCAAGTCGTCGCCTCCAGGCAGGCTTGCATTTCTTCGTCACTGATCTCCCAGTGCGGCTTCATGGCCGGCTGTCCGTTACGCTGTTGCTTTCCCGAGGCATCCAGGGTCACCGCCCCCGAATTCTTAAGGTGAATAAGCCCGCCGGCCGCCCTGCCTTCCGCCGTCCAACCCGTAGCACTTTTTATGGCCTCCGGGCTCCAATACGTCCGGACGTCCGCAAATACCTGAGCGGTGTTGGTCAGCAAGTAATTGAATAACATGGAGACGGCATTCAGCGAATCATTCTCCGTAGCCAACAGCAGGGGGGCACGTTTTCCGTTCCAATCAAAAGAAGAATTGAGGATGGCCTCTGTAAAGTCTCCGTTGGGCAGAAAGTCTGTCCATTGCCTTTGTCCCTGGAAGCCGCCAATCAACGCGTGATGGCCCAGCGCCTCTTCCTGAAAGCCCATTTCGGCCAGTTTCTCATTACCCCCCATCAAATCCCGTATGATCAAGGTCATTTTCACCGCGAACGCCCAATCTTTTTCTTTCTCTTCTTGGGTTTTCACCTTCTCCTTCCGGTTGTGATCCGCGCCTTCTTTGCAATGTTCTTTTGTCCATGTCAACGCTTTATCAAATTCATCAGCATCGTAAATCCCCTGCTCTATTCTTCTTAATATTTCAGTGGAGTCCACATATTCATTGCGCATGCCCAGGTAGTCCTGAAAGAAATCGGGGTTCACCATGGAACCGCCTATACCCATACATACCGAGCCGATTGCTAAATAGGCCTGTCCTTTCATGATGGCCACCGCCAGTCCCGCTTTTGCGAAGCGTACAAGCTTTTCTTTTACGTCGCCCGGAATTTCCTCCGCTCCCATATTCTGCACATCTCTGCCGTAAATGCCAAACGAAGGCAGGCCTTTTTGATTGTGAGCAGCCAGAGTAGCTGCGAGGTAAACTGCCCCCGGACTTTCACTGCCATTAAACCCCCAGATCGCTTTAGGCAAATGCGGATCCATATCCATGGTCTCCGCGCCATAGCACCAGCATGGGGTGACAGAAAGGGACACGCCCACATTTTCCTTCTTAAATTTATCGGCGCAATCGGCCGCCTCTTTTACCCCTCCGATACAGGAATCGGCAATGACACACCTGACGGGTGTTCCATCGGGATAAAACAGTTCTTCTTCCAACAAGCGGGAAACACGCTCGGCCATGCCCATGGTTGTCTGTTCCAGGGACTCACGAATTCCGCCTAAACGGCCATCAATGATGGGACGGATACCTATTTTGGGATACTCTCTCATTACACTGTATTTTTAATTTCACGGATTATTGCAACACATTTATTCACTTCACTAAAAACACGCAAGCATTTTCTGCTCCGGGCTGATCGTTATGGCAATTTTTCCAATCAGATAAAACTTAATCGTTTAAGCTAAATAAAAAGTCAGATCAAAGATATGCTTAATCGTTTAAGTTTGCAAATTTTTCAGGAAATTTTTTTAATCACATGCTTATTACTTGCTAAAAACAAAGGAAAAAGCACCTCATTGGCGGCATTCCCATTGACTTTTTTCCCTTCACTTTCTTTAACCAATGGCGCGGTCCAGGTGTACATAACCGCCATCTACG
>CAYXRN010000195.1:0-5255 GCA_964467635.1 uncultured Chitinophagaceae bacterium
AGTTCATTCATGATTTCCTTTATGTTGGTATTTTCAAAATAAAATAGATCGTTCTTCCAGGCAAGCATCGCTTCTACATTAACTTTCCTTACGGTTATACCCGATTCATTACGGTTTATTATCGCTTGCTCTCCTGGTTGTAGCAGTCTGCTTTTGTTTTCTATCGTCACCCGGATTCTACCTTCTTCAAGCGTTGTTTTTATTGCGGAAGATTCCCGGTAGGCCTTTATATTAAACTTCGTTCCCAAAACCTGAACTTTGCTTTTACTCACTTTAACAACAAAAGGAGGGCCGTGTACAACTTCAAAATAAGCTTCTCCCTCCAGCCGTACAACCCGTTTTTTCCCATTAAACGCAATCGGATAATGGAGTGAACTTCCCGCATTTAGCCATACTTTAGTACCATCCGACAACACGATTTTAAACTCTCCTCCTCGCGGGGTGGACAAGGTATTGTATCGCATTTGCCCAGAGCGGTCTTCAGTTTTATTCCTATATACTAATTTCCCACTATCCTGTTTCGCAACACCTAAGACCTTACTTGCTTTGGTTCCCAACAAAATTTTTTGTCCATTTCCAAGGGTAAGCACTGCTTGCTGTCTTGCGGGGGTAATTTCTGTTACATCAGCAGATACCAGCTGCTTATTGCCTATCGCTTGCTGTTTATTGTTTACGAGATAAAATATTGTTCCTGCTGCCATTAAAATGATTACCGCTGCAGCTATTTTCCGATAAAAAACCAATGACTTGGGTTTAGCGGCAGGTATATTCTCAGCCGCTCCAATTTTCTCCCATACCTTATGCAGCAGCTCACTTTCCAGCTTTTCATCCATCTCTCTCTCGTCTACGTCCTCCTGCACCCCCAAAAGGTCATAGTAGGCTTCTATAAACCTTTGTTCCGCTCTGGAAGCTGTACCGTTACGGTACCTTTTTATCGTTTTTAGAAATTCTTTCCTAGTCATCAATCCGCTTTAATAAGGCGTGCTCACATTAATGACAGTTCAAAACAAGAAACTCCCAAATCAACGGAAAATAATTTGGGGCCCCGGCTGTTTCAGGATGGTTACAAAACGGGTAATAATGAAAGTTGGAAATAAAAGTGGAAAAAGTAACCTGAAACTCAGGCTTAGAGAAAAAATATAATACACAACACTAACAAGTGTGAAAGTTCTGCTTTTAAAAAACTGGTTGCTCTTCCGAGCTGATTTTGAACAGTTTTTTGGGAAAGGGAAAGGTTTTTCGCAATTTCTTCCGTGGATTTTCCCAATTCATAATATTGATGAAAAATAGCTTTCCTTTTATCGGGCAGACTTTCTACCAACGCTTTGTATGCCGCTAGGAATTCATTCTGCAAAACCAGAAAATCTGCCTGTTCAACAGTTCCCTTTTTTGTTAGCAGCTTTTTTACCGACACAAACTTCTTTTCTTTTTCAAAAAGATTAAGTACCTTATTCCTCACAGCGGTATAGAAATAAGCCGACAAATTATCAATGGAGAGAGAAGTCCTATTCAACCAAATTTTACAAAATATTTCCTGGGTAATATCTTCTGCTTTACTATGGTCCTGCAGGCGTTTGAAAGCATGGTCATATATTTCTTTCCAGTACTTTTTATACAATGCGTTAAAGGAGGTTGTATCTCCCCTGCGGACTTTTTCTAATAAAACAGCATCTTTCTCTATGTATAACTGGGACATACTCAAGTAGATTTATCTCATTTGCGAATATTTAGAAAAGAAATTCTACCTCTTTTGCTTCCACAAGTTATAACTTTTTTAAATACTGCTCTCTTCCTCCTTTATTTTCTCCCGGATTTTCGCTTCAATTTCATTAGCCATCTCGGGATTATCGAGCAATAATTGACGTACGGCTTCACGGCCTTGTCCCAGTTTATTTCCATCGTAGCTGTACCAGGACCCGCTTTTCTGAATAATGTTTAGTTCAACGCCTATATCAATAATTTCTCCTGTTTTAGAGATACCCTGTCCAAAAATAATGTCGAATTCCGCTTTTCGGAAAGGCGGTGCTACTTTGTTTTTAACGACTTTCACTTTCGTACGATTGCCCACGGCACCGTCACCATCTTTTATCTGAGTCATTCGGCGAATATCCAAGCGTACGGAAGAATAAAATTTCAGCGCGTTACCACCGGTAGTTGTTTCGGGATTGCCAAACATAATCCCGATCTTTTCACGAAGCTGGTTAATAAAGATACAGCAGCAGTTTGTTTTACCTATAGTGGCTGTAAGTTTCCGCAAAGCCTGCGACATCAACCGCGCCTGCAAACCCATCTTGCTGTCCCCCATTTCCCCTTCCAGCTCTCCTTTGGGAACCAATGCCGCCACGGAGTCTATCACGACTACGTCCACGGCACCCGAGAGGATAAGCCGGTCCGCAATCTCCAACGCCTGTTCTCCATAGTCCGGTTGAGAGATCAGCAGGTTATCTATATCTACGCCGAGCCGTTTTGCGTATGTTACATCAAAAGCGTGTTCAGCGTCAATAATGGCGCAAATCCCCCCTTTCTTTTGGGCTTCGGCGATGACGTGAATAGCAATGGTGGTTTTTCCGGAAGATTCCGGTCCGTAAATCTCGGTCACCCGCCCACGCGGCAATCCGCCTACACCAAGCGCCGTATCCAGTCCAATGGAACCTGTTGAAATCGTTTCCATCTGGCGATTGCCCTGTTCATTCATCATCATTACAGAGCCCTTGCCAAAATCCTTTTTGATTTTATCCATCGTCAATTGAAGCGCCTTCAACTTTTCACCGTTTGCTTTTGCTGTCGCTGTTTCGTTTGCTTTTGCCATGATACTTGTTTAAAATAATGTGTTTAAATAAATGCAAGTTTTTTTATTCTTCCGTGTCCCGGGCCGCATGAAAAATCCCCTTCGTTACTTTTACGCATGTGGTATGTATCTCCATGATTTCCCGCTTTTACTCCTTGTAGCGAATTTACATCAAAATTGCTAAAAAGGATGGCCTTTTCTTTTCTAAAAAGACGAAGTTAAATACCCGCGGTGCAACCTATTTGCACCGCATTTTATTTTTTTTTAAATAATCCAGAAAGCAAGCAGTTGGGCAAACACGCCGAAAGCTACTCCCATATATATTTCCCGGTAGGAATGCACATCAAGAATCAGACGGCATGTGGCGACCAAGCCGGCAGCGAAGATAATGACCACCAATGGTAGCGATATCGATATTCCCGGCTGCTCTAAAAAACAAAATACAAGCCCCAGCAGTCCTCCCATTCCCAGGGAGTGCATGCTGATCTTCATCTGAAGATTGCTCAAGAATGCAAGGATAACGGCAATAAAATTGCCTAATAAGAAGGCTTTGATCACTTCCGGCATCATCGCCTGGTGGTTAAATACCATGTATGTCCAAAAATAAAAAGTCATCACCGCGATGTACGGAATAATCCGATCACGCCTTTGGGGCATTTGTATAGAGGAGATAAATTTCAGCAGCTTAAGCAAAATGACCGTAAAGGCGGGCAACACAACAGCGTTGGCAATAATTGCACCGTAAAGCTGAATAAACTCCTTCCTGTGGAAACCAGCAAACTGGTAATAATGCGTTTGGACGATAAGCCAAGTACCGATAATAGGGACAAACAGTGGATGTAATACGACACTTATTACCATGGCCGTGACCCTAATCCACCTCGGGAAAGGGGGCGCTATCAGTACCTTGGATTGCGCAGAGGGATCTACTTGTTTTGTCAGGTTCATCAAAAAAACTACAATTCCTGTGTTTATAATTCTTTACGGAGGCGGGCTACCGGTATCTCCAGCTGTTCTCTGTATTTAGCTACGGTCCTTCGGGCGATGTTGTATCCTTTTTCATGCAACTTCTTAGTCAGGTTTTCATCGCTCAGCGGCTTTTGTTTATTCTCTTCGTTGATAATATCCTGCAAAATGCTTTTTACTTCACGGGTGGACACTTCTGCTCCGCTATCGGTAGAAAGCGATTCAGAAAAGAAATATTTGAGTTTATAAATACCAAACTCGGTTTGTACATATTTGCTGTTGGCCACACGGGAAACCGTTGAAATATCCAGGCCGGTCCGATCAGCGATATCCTTGAGAATCATGGGTTTAAGCGTCGTTTCATCGTTTGTGATAAAAAACTCTTCCTGGTAGCGCATGATCGTCTCCATGGTGCTGAGCAGGGTATGCTGGCGTTGTTTGATCGCATCAATAAACCATTTGGCAGAATCGATTTTTTGTTTGATAAAAAGTACGGCTTCTTTCTGCCGTTTATTGTTTTTGTTGCCTTCGTCATAGGCTTTCAGCATTTCCTTATAGCTGCCGGAGATGTGTAGATCCGGGGCGTTTTTGCTGTTAAGGGAAAGCTCCAATTCTCCGTTATTGCTAACAATAAAGAAATCCGGAATTACATAACTTTCTGCTTTATTTACGCTGCCATAATTGCCACCAGGACGGGGGTTTAACTTGATAATTTCATCAATGACCGCCTTCAGTTCTTCCTGAGAGATTCCCTGAGATCTGCATATTTTCTGGTAGTGTTTCTTAGAAAACTCGTCAAATTGCTCTTCCAATATCTTTTGAGCGACCTGTATATGGGGATCCTCCTGGTCTTTTCGCCGCAATTGAATAAGTAGACATTCCTGAAGATCGGAAGCGCCTATACCGGGCGGGTCAAATTCCTGAACCTTTGCTACAATGTTTTTAACCTCCTCTGCACTTACCGCCACATTTTCAGAAAAAGCGAGATCATCGGCAATAGCCGCAGGGGTCCGCCGCAAATACCCGCCTTCATCCAGACTTCCAATTACCTGATTGGCAATTTTCTCTTCGCGCTCCGAGAGATGTAGCATAGAAAGTTGCGTTTCCAGGTATTCATGAAAACTTCTTTCAACCCGAACCGGAATGGTTTTGTTATCATCTTCGCTGGCAGAATAACTCTCTCCCTTCAACCGATAATCCGGTATATCGCTTTCATCCCCTAAATACTCCGAAAGGTCAATTACCTCCTGCTCATCACGCGTTGACTCTTCTGAGTTATTTTCATACTCTGCCTCTTCATTTGCAGCAAATTCATCCTGAGACTCTTCTTCTTCCCCGTAATCAAGTGCCGGATTTTCTTCAATTTCTTCTTTTATCCGCTCCTCCAGGTTGGCAGTAGGGACCTGTAGCAGTTTCATGAGTTGAATCTGCTGCGGGGATAACTTCTGCAACATTTTCTGTTGCTGTGCCTGTCGCATTGCTGCCATGTACTTTTCTTTTC
>CAYXRN010000196.1:0-5238 GCA_964467635.1 uncultured Chitinophagaceae bacterium
TCAGAATCCCTCAAATGCTTTAAGAGCAATTCAATTGTTTGACTGCCAATTTCATATGCCGGTAGTTCGATAGAGGAAAGAGACGGGCTTACCACCTCACTTATTGGATCATTATTACATCCCACGAGGGCAACGTCTTCGGGTACTCTAATGCCCCTCTTAGATAAATATTTTAAAGCTATAATCGCTGAGGCGTCATTAATGGCGAATATACCATCAGGATTTCCATTTATTAAAATGAGCTGCTTAAGTGCTTCCAACGCATCATCTTCAAATCGTTTACATTCAAAAATATACTTGTTATTAACACCTAAGTTATATTTCTCAATAGCAGCTATATAACCGTTAGCTCTGTCCTTAGAAATAGAAAGGTTGGATGGACCACCTAAATGGAAGATCTTTTGACAACCATGTTTTATCAGGTGCTCTACGGCTAAAAAAGCACTTTTAAATTCATTGACTAGAACCTTTGAAGTAGGAAAGTCAGTTAAGACTCTGTCAAAGAAAATGACCGGAATATCTTTCCTTTTCAAAACCTCAAAGGGCGCCTTATCTTTTGTTTCCCCAGACACAGAAATTACCAGTCCATCGACTTTGAAAGAGATTAATTGCCGCACTAAATCTATTTCGCTTTCCGCGCTTTCATTGGAGTGGCAGATCATCAACTGGTAGCCATTATTATGCGCGGTATCATACATTCCCGTGAGTATGCGGCCAAATACAGGTGCTGAAATAGCAGGCACAATTACTCCTATGACTTTTGATCGCCTGTTAATAAGGCTTTGAGCAATATAGTTTGGTTCGTAATTTAATTGCTTGGCTAGTGCCTTTACGGCTCTTTTTGTTTCGGGGTTCACATCAGGCAGGTCCCGAAGGGCACGGGAAACAGTTGAAACTGAGATCCGTAGTTTTCGGGCCAGGTATTTAATAGTAACGGGTTGTTTATTCATCATGTAATAATTTGATTATTGTGTGATTACAGTTGCGTTGGACATTGCCAATGTCGTTATCTAACGATCGAAGCTGCCTAATATCATCGTTATGAAAACCGAAGATGAGCTGGTGTTCGTTAGCGGTAAGCCATATCATCGCTTATTTGATTACCGATGAGGGCATAAATATGAGCTATTTCTTTAGAAAATAGCAGAAGCAGTGTTTGCAGGACCCTTTTGTTTTTAGGGACGAGGCTAGGGACTTTGGTCATGATTGGTATGATTTTATTTCCTCAGGATCAATGACCCTTCAAAGTTAAATATTCTCAAGTTATATATATAACCGAATTGTAGACTATTTATTATTTCGACATAGCTTGGGCTAAATACTTTAAATTACGACAATAAGGTCTTTACCTTTTATATCTCAGTTTCTCCCATACTCCGATGGGATTTCTTAAAGGGCACTTTGTGTTTTATGCTTTATTCTGCTACGGGAAACGCCGATATCCTTAACCGTGTTGCGCCCATGGGAATAAGGGTAACCTGTTCGGCTTTGGTATTTGTCTTTACCGGGCTTTGCGGCAATGCACCACATAAACCATTTTCATCTATTGTCCAGGAAGGGATCCTTTTCCCCGTAGCAACTAATTCTATGGGAACAGTTTCTGGCGTGAAAGGAAAATCATTTTCAGGCCAGGGCCTGTGAAGGATTTTGAAATTTTCAGCAGGATTATTATCGCCCAACACCAACCCATAATTCCATGCGCTTTCTGGATAAATAGCCACAGCAGGCCAGGCTTTTATATTCACGTCTGGCTGCCACCTGGATCTTTTGATGGCAGTTTTTGTGGGATCCTTTTTTGTAAATTTCTCCTTTATTTTTAACGAAAAGGTAAGTGGCCCGTAATTTACGCTGACGCTGTTCTTGTTTTTTGTCCACTTTTTGATATGAATTTCCCTGGGCAGATGTAAAGTAATCTGGTCACCATTGTGCCAGGTGTCCTCAATACGGACATAAGCATTCGCTTTTAAATCCACTTCTTGTTTTTTGCCGTTTACCGCAACGGAAGCCTTTTGGCACCAGCCTGGAATTCTTAAATAGACCGGAAAATGTACTTCATCAGGCGTATGAATGATTAATTTTATGCTATCCGAAAAAGGGTAATGCGTTTGTTCTTCCAACGTTACTTGCGTGCCTTCACCCACTTTGGCGGTAACTTTGCTCGCGGCATATAAAACTGCTGCTAAACCGTTATCCGGCGTAGCCATCCAGAGGTTTTCCGTGTAATAAGGCCATCCTTGCGTATGGTTGTGTTGGCAGCAACGGTTGCTTAATGGATTCATCATGAAAAAGGGCCCTTTATTTTCGATACCCGGATGGTGATTGGCGGCTGTGCTGGTAACCATGTTGGGAGCCGTAAAATAACGAAGCGCTTTAAAGTCTGGCGTCATGGCGGCAGGGTAGGTATTAAAAGCCACATTTTCACAATTGTCTGCCCAAAAAGGATCACCGGTAAAACGCAGCAGCATTTCATCTGAATTCATCTGCTCTACCATGCCGCAGGTTTCAATAGCCTGGTGCGGGCCGGTATGGCCGGGTCTTGCGTTTTCATCCGCTCCAAACATTCCGCCCGGAACTTGCCCGTAAAGACTTCTTACTAAATGAAAGTTGCGATAAGCCGCTTTTAAATTAGCGCTGTCGCCGGTTTGTAAAAAATAGATGGCTGGTTCTCTAAAACCCTGGGCGATGTTGACATTATGCCAGTTTGGAAGCGTATTTTGTTGTGCCCAATTGGCTGTATTGTTATGCACCTTCTCTGCCAAATCCAAAAGCCACTTTTCTCCCGTACGGTTATAAAGCCAATACACGCTGTAAAGGTTGTCCCCTCCCCGGCTGTTTCCCCAATAATCTTCCAGAAAAGCAGAATCCGGTAACTGCATCTCCCACTTAAAGTACTTTTTCATAAAAGGTAATACGCGTTCATCATGGCTATAATCATAATAAGATTGTAGGCACCAAAGCATGACCATGTTGGGCCATAAGTCAGGTTTACCTCCCGCCCTGTTTTTCTCCGGTCCGAAATAACCGTCCTCACGCTGGCTGTTCAAGGCGCCGTTAATCCAGACTTTGGCTTCTGCGATCATGGCCGTATCCTGTAAAAGGTATGCCAGGTCCCCGTATCCTTTGAGCCAGTAGGGGACTTCTTCCCAGCCATGAATGCCCTCCCCGTTAGGGTTGAGCCAAGCATTGTTTTCCTTTTCCAACCAGGCACTGATTTCCTCCAGATGACCGGTCATTCCGTTTTTTTGCAGTTCTAAACATTTTAAAATCCACCCCTGTGGGTGAATGCTGCCGATAGGTAATTTTACGAAATTGGAAGGTTGCAAAGGGGCTTTATTGCTGATGTAAAACTCATTAGCCGAAGAGGTGGATGGACGTAGCACGGAAGCAACAGATAAATCAGAGCCCGTCTTCTTTTCTGTACACCCGAAGGCCATTAAAAGGATTCCGACAAGTGTGATCTTATGTATGTATTTCATGATTTTTTATTTTAGTCTTACCGTTAAGTAACAGCAGGCTGCTTTTAGGGAAGTCTAAAGGTGACTTTTTGTATTGAACCGGAATGATAAACCGGCTCGCCATTTACAAATATAAAAAAACCTTTCCCCTTATGGTATTTCTGCCCGTTTTTATCATATAGTATAGTGATTGTTTTCCCATGATAGCGTATATTATCCAAACAAAAATAATTCCATGCATCAATGGGAATTAACGGATTTACGGTTAGGGTATCACCGAATTGAGGCCTCAGCCCAATTAAACCGGAAATGATTAAATCACAAAAGGTGGAATGGTTATAGTCCTTGCCTCGCTCCATCCCGCCTTTATTTTGAGGCCATGGCCCCCCGACCCAATTTTTCAGGCGGGTTCGTGCTATCCAGTCCCCGGTATAGGGATTTAAATTTTCATCAATCCAGGGAATGGCTTTGCCACTTTTTAATAATCGCCTTTGACTGGCAGCATACTTGTTTAAGAGCAGGTAATAGTCCTTGACTGTTACAGCACGTTGTTGTGAATAATTATTTAACAGGTTGGCCATTGCAGTGAGTGTTTGGGAGGTTGCGTAAGGCCAGGACGGGCCGTTCCATTGGCATTCGTGTCCCTTATATGAAACTTTAAAATAGTCACTTCGTTGTTCACAGGTTGTCGGTCCGAAAGGAGCACTGAAGCCATCCGTATCGAGTAGCTGTTTCCAAGCAGCCGCATATTTGTCGTTATCATCAGGTAAATTAAAATACCAGGGGATAAATCCGATTAATTCTCTGACTGGCAATATTTCCGGATTTTCTGTATTTTGATTAAGGGCTATTGAACCAAAAAAATTAAGGCTGTCGCTCCATAATAAACGTTGAACTTGGGCTTTTATGGTATCCGCTTTTCTTCTAAAGGTCATCGCTAATTTATGATTCCCGTTATGTCTGGCTAGTAAACTGATAGCTCGTGCATCGCCATACATATAACTGTTAAGGGTAGGCCTGATCCCTTTGTAGTTGTGGGCTGTCTGTCCGTGATTACTGATTTGTCCTCCTGCACTTACTTCCATGCCATCGGCACCGTCTGTTTGCCAGAAAAGCGCATGAAGGCTATCCGTATGCGTTCGTTCCCAGGCATGATAATTTTTTACCAAGCCTTTAAGAAGGTTGCCTTTTGCTGTTTCATTTGGATGTACTGCCAAAAATGCGCGCCAGGCATCTGCAATCCAGGAACTGTAGTTTCTTAAACCATTGTCTGAGTGATCCATCCAAAATCGCATGTAGCTGTCCAGGTACTTGGTATCATGGAGCCATCGGCCTTCGTAAAAGTGATGCCCCAAAGCACAGCTTATGGTATTGTATTTGCCCGCCCAGCCTACTTTAGGCAAGAATTCCGTTATGACAAACCCATCCGGTGTTTTTTTTAGGTGCTTCCTGTAAGTCCACCATCGGAAATAATAGGTCTCTTCTAAGGTTTTATCTGGGCATTCAAAAAAAGGAATGTTCTCCTTTATGAATGTCCAGGCTTCCTTATTTGAATAATATTGTACATACAGTTCATGATCAATGGCGTTAAAATAGTCAATATAGCGCTTAAATTTATCCGCCTTAAGGACATAACATTGTGCGTATCCGTTTATTGAGGCAAGGCAAAATAAAAAAATAAAGAGCGATCGGATCATTATCGACATAATCATGTTATCACTTGTCAAACAGCCAGTTTATCCTACTACAGGGAAAGCCACCACCCTTACCTTGGTGCATCCAT
>CAYXRN010000197.1:0-5181 GCA_964467635.1 uncultured Chitinophagaceae bacterium
GATATACGAAAAACGAGCTAATGCTGGATCTTGCTAATGTCAGATTTATCAGGGCACTGGCTTATTTTTATCTTGTTAGAATATGGGGAGATGTTCCGCTGGTTACAGATTTGCCAGGAAACGGGTTTAAGCTGGTACGCCGTACAGATAAGGATACGATCCTTGATTTTGCTGCTCAGGAGGCCATGGATGCCCTGCAAGCTCTCCCGTTGCAATATAATGGTGAGTCCCCTGAGCAAAAAGGAAAGTATTGGGGGCAGGATGCTGCTTTCTGGAAGGGAAAGGTAGCCACAAAGGGTGCCGCTTATGCTCTGCTGGCTCATATAGCCGCCTGGCGTGGAAACTATTATAACGTAGCAAAATACACCAAGGAAATTACTGATAACAAGTCCCTGGAAGGATTTGATTATTCTTATACCAGTACGTTAACTTCTTCTACAGGAGGCGTCTTTATGGGACAGTCGGATGATATTATGTTTTTCCTTTCTGCCTATAGTGACTACCAGGAATCTTCTTCTACCGGACATATAGAAGCATGGACTTTAGCTCAGCCGTATATCACCAGACAGACACCGATTATTTATGTACCAAATGATACAATTACCGGCGTATTTAATGAGCAGGGAGATGAACGGTTTTCTATTGATCCGGATGGCGCTTCTTCGGGTAATTATTTTACCGGTTTTGGAAATCCTATTCCGGTATTTAGTAAGATCAGGTTGCTTACGACAGATGGCAATCATCCCCTTGAGAACTACCAGTCTGGTATTGTTATCTTCAGGTATGAGGAGATTGAACTGTTACAGGCAGAAGCAAATTATTTTCTGGGTAATATGGAGGAGGCTTTGCACTGGCTCAATACGGAAAGAGGACAAAGGGGACTTTCTGATTTTACCGGAACAGGAGAACATATTGGAGCAGCTATTTTGCAGGAAAGAAGAAGGGAACTTATGGGGGAAGGTTGGCGCTGGTATGATTTAATCCGGTTTGGCCGGGTAGCAGAATATACCGGCATGACTCAGCAGGATATTCAGGAAGGCGCCTTATTGTGGCCTATTGCTAAAAGTATTTTAGCAGGCAATAAAAATATTTCTCAAAATGCTTATTGGCAACATTAAGAAAGATATGAAGAAACCAATTATATATCATTTTATTGTAATTTTTCTTCTTTTAACGACAGGATTAGCTTCCTGTACGAAGGAAGGACCATTTACTCATTATGAGAATAATAACAAATTTAATGGTACGATCTATGATTTTTTGAGATCGCAGCCGGATCATTTTAATTATTTGTTATTTGTTTTAGATAAGGCCGGTCTTACGGATATGCTCAAACAGGAGGACAGCTTGACTTTTTTTGTCCCTACAGATGTGAGCCTGTTGGCTGCGCTAAATGAGTATAATGTTTATCGCCAGTCTAATGGTTTGTCCAAAGTAGCATTAAATGATATTGATTCTTCTTCTTGGAGATACATCCTTTTACCTTATATAGCAAAAGGAATATATACCCTTGAAGACTTTTCAGGACAGGACGGCTTAGATGTGACAACCATGGCAATGCGACTTATGCATGGGGATTTAATTCGCCACAACGCCAGTGGAGCTAAAAATTTAGGTTCAAAAACTATTCAGTTTTCGTATCCAAATGGCTCAAAGTATGTGAAAGATTGGATATCTACGAATATTTCAACACCAAATATAAGGGTAAAAAATGGAATTATTTATGTGGTTGAAAACAGACATGTACTGGGGTTTAGTTATTTCTCGGGTAAGGCGAGTGAGCCACAAAATTTGTATTCTGAAGCAAGAGCCTTTGCATCCGGACAAATGACTGACCCAGATGGTACTTTACACCTTTGGAGCTTTTATAATAAAAAGCTAACTGCTGTTAATTCGAATACTATTGAAGTAGAGGCTGTGTCAAATGCTTACGGCGGGTTAGGAATGTGGTTAACTATTCATCCGGATGATTCTATTACTATACGGCCTGCTCCCTGGTCAGGAAATCAAAATATTCACAATACAGGCCCCTGTTATTTCGATTCTGAGAATCTCCAGTTTATACTGAATTATGGTTTTCAGGATATATTGGGGGAGCATGTAATCAATGAAACCATCAGGTACATAGCTATTAGGACTAAATAGCTACTGGCTGTTATATGTTCAATAATGTCTGAACTGAAATAGATAAGATATGAAAAATGCTTGTTACATAATTGGGGCTTTTATAGTACTGTTTTTATTACCGGCTTGTCAAAAACTCCCGCCTAAGATGGATTATCTGAGTAAAAATGCCGATTTTAACAAGAAAGATGTTTATGAACCTATTTTAGGTCGTACTACCCTTGAATTAACGCAATTTAACGGAGATGCCTCTACTTATCCCCTGCAGTTTACGATCATTAATGAGCGACATGCGAAGGATGGCTCACCTGCTCCGGAATTGTCGCAGAAAATAAAAGTGCAGGAGTGGATACGGAATTATACAGGCTATGAAAAGTCTTTGGATGAAATTGAAAAGAAGCGCATTTGGGTAGAAAAACCTTTTCTTGATATCAGGAAGGGTTCTGGAGATTTTATTTTTTGGAATGCGCCATCTTCTATAATACAAGCCTATCCTGACTCCGGTTATTTGTTTGATGTAAAAGTAGAGAATAAGGGAAATACAAGAATATTTGAAAATTTCTATTTACGTCCGCTTAAAGAAGTGCCGTATGAGCCCTATGAATATGATATCCATACTGGAGAGCGTAAGACAGAAACAAGGACAGGATCTAACGGACAATCTTATGTGGTACCCTTTACTATTCATCCGGATTTTGTAAATAACATGTACTATACCAAAGACAGTCTTTTTACCGATACGCTTATTTCTGTTTATTTTTATCGGGGTTCCGGACCGGATAGTGAAGGCCATTCTTTAACATTTAAGTTCCTGGATGAACATTTTAATCCGATTAGCCCGGAACAGTTTAATCCATTATCCTTAGATAATCTCCAACATATAAAATGGGATTCCCTTGTACATGGTTTTGATATGGTCAAGACAGATTCGACAGTCACTTATCAGGTCGCTTATCCCATTCCCCTGACCTCACTAACAACAAGATATGCTGCAGACGGGAAAGCACATATAGCATTTGGATATAGTCGTAGAGGATTCGGAGGAAAGAGAATAGATGCATCTTTTGGACTCGAGTTTTCTATTTATGAGCCAGGGGAATGGACTATTATCTTTTATTTTAGGAGAAATCCTGTTTTTGCTGATGAATAATATTTAGAAAACGAACTTTTAATTATGGTTTTGTTATATACATATACACGCAAATCAATGATCTTGATGACCGGCATGTTGCTTCTGTCTTTCCAGTTACAAGCTCAGGCGCAGAAAACAATTACTGTTACAGGGAAAGTGATCGCAGCATCTGATAAGGAACCCCTTCCGGGCGTATCTATCCTATTGCAGACTTCAGGTCAACCCAAGCCGTTGGGACTTACTAATGCTCAGGGTAGTTTTAAGGTTAATGTACCATCCAATGGTACGCTGGAATTCCGCTTTATCTCTTTTAAAACAATGACGGTTTCAGTAAAAGGAAGGACAAATATCAAAATATCAATGGAGCCCACATCAACTTCATTGAAAGAAGCTGTTGTAGTAGGATATCAAAAAAGGACAAAGGAAACATTAACCGGTTCTGTAGTTCGTATTACAGGTAAAGAGTTGCAAGATGTCCCTACTGCTAACATAGAGCAGTTGTTACAGGGAAGAGTACCCGGCTTAAACATACAACAAACTACAGGAGCCCCCGGCTTCAGAGGATCCGCAACCATCAGGGGTTTATCACAGGTATTGGTCCATGGTTCCGGAAATGAGGCTTATCTTACTCCTCAATCTCCGCTGTATGTTGTTGATGGTATACCTATTGATGCCAATTCCAGTTATCAATACGGATTTCAATCGCTGGGTCCCGGCACAAGCCCTTTATCCTTAATACCCCCGGAAGATATTAAATCTGTTGATGTTATGAAAGATGCTGTGGCAACGGCATTGTATGGATCCCGGGGAGCCAATGGAGTCATTGTAATCACTACGAGACAGGGGAGCTCAAAAGTGCCTATTGTAAGGTATACCGGAAATATATTTTTCGACTTTCCCCCCGAGTTGCGTAAGACAATAGGGGGTAAAAGAGAGCGCGCTATTCGGATAAATGAAATATTGAATACTAATAATATAGACCAGATATACGATATATCTCATATACAGTTTTTGTCCGACAGCCTGAATCCCTTCTATAATAATTCCACTAATTGGCAGGAGTTATATTATGGTATTACATATAACCAAACCCATAATCTACAGGTGAGTGGTGGTACGCAACAATTGAATTATAAGGCTAACCTGAATTTTTATAATGAAAAAGGAGTTATTAAAAATACTGGATTCAATCGTTATTCATTGAGTCTGAATATTAATTTTCGACCCAGTGAAAAATTACAGGTATCAGGCTATTTGTCAGCTGGATTAGGGAAGAAGTTGAAAGGAAGCGGAAATGGACTTACGGATGTTGGTGCGGGATCTTCAATATCATCTTCACTCTTGCCCGGCCCGTCTTATTTTATTAATGTAGGGCATTTTACAGATGCGCTATACAGAACGAATAACTCACGTACTTATAATGCAAGAGCCTATGTAAATGCTGCATACGAAATTATTAAACATATTAGATTGTCTACCAATGTGAGTTACGAACTCACAGCCAACCTGGAAGATACCTATACGCCTGCCCTTGCTAATCATGAACAGCCGCTAGTATATGGGTTTAATGGCCGACACGGCACTTTCTATAACAGAAGTTCTGTTACTTATAACAATACATGGAATGATAAACATAGTATTTATGCGAGTATATTTACCGAAACGGATATAGATCAGCAATTTAGTACCATTATTAACAGGGGAAATGGTCCAAACGATTCTTATCACGGCCCATTGGGTTTCAATTCTTTTTATTCTACTGTTTCCGGCGTTCCGGAAAATGGAGGATATGCTACCACCCATACTTTGGGGTTGGCCGGGAGCTTTCAATATAACTATATGAAAAAATATATTGTTAATATTAATTATCGACAGGATGGAAGTTCTTATGCCGGATTGAAGAATAGGTGGACACAAAATCCTTC
>CAYXRN010000198.1:0-5178 GCA_964467635.1 uncultured Chitinophagaceae bacterium
TAAAAAACGCTGCGATATTCATATCCCCCTCCTTTTTTCTTCAAAGGTAGGAGGCCGCTACGCAACCTGTTTGCGCTCCTGTATCATTGCGGATAGTCATTTAAAAACATTAATATTAAAAGAAATAATTTAGATTTCATAATTCTGGCTTTTGATATTAAACTATCTCATTCTGGTTGAATCCCTACACTTGTCCATCCACCATCTACCACAATGTTTTGCCCCGTAATGTGTCTGGATTTTTCATCTGTCAAAAACAAAATGGCATTGGCCACATCGGTAACCCTCCCAACCCGGCCTCCGGGGGTAATTTTATTCCAGATCTCTTCATAATTTCCTTCTAAGGCGGTTCGCTCTGTAAGCGTTGCACCGGGAGCTACCGTATTGACATTTATTCCGTAAGGCCCCAATTCAATGACCAGGTTACGGGCCAATGCTTCCAAGGCAGCCTTGGTCATTCCATAAACCGCCAATCCCTGATGCGCTAAATGACCGGTAACCGAAGACATAAATGCTATCGATCCCCCACCTTCCTGTTGTTTCATCTTCCCGGCAGCCGCCTGAGCCAGAAAAAAGGAGCCCCCGAGATTTAAACGAATCACTTTATTAAAGTCTGAAATTTGATAACTCTGAAAATGTCCGTAAAGCGTTATTCCTGCATTAGCTACTGCCACATCCAGTCGTCCAAAGTGATCTACTGCATAATCAACCATCGAACGAATAAAATCTGTATTGCCACAGTCTCCCGGTAAAGCATGGACTTTCGCGTGCCCCATCTTATTAAGCTCTGTCATTGCCTTTTTCGATAAAGTCGAATCAATATCATTTAATAAAACATGGGCTCCATTTTCAACAAATTCCCTACAGATTTCAAAGCCGATACCCTGTCCGGCACCTGTAACTATTACAACTTTATTCTTAAATGACATGAATTTAATTTATCCTTGAAAAGCTATTTTACGCTTAATGAGAATCTCGGGGAACCTCGCTTCCACTCCCTCCTCTCAGAAAATCAAAGTCTACCCCCTGATGTGTCTGCAACACATGCTTCACATACAGATGAGCGTATCCTCGGTCGAAGGGTACAGTAGGCTTGCCTTGTTTCTTTTTCCGCTCTTCCAGTTCTTCCCGACTTAATTCTACATTCAGGTTCCGGCCGGCTACATCCAGCGTAATCATGTCGCCTGTTTGAAGAGCTGAAAGCGTTCCGCCTGCAGCTGCTTCCGGAGAAACATGCAGAACTACCGTACCAAATCCCGTTCCGCTCATCCGTCCATCCGAGATCCGTACCATATCTTTAACCCCCTTTTGAAGCATTTTTCTGGGCAAAGTCATGTTTCCTACTTCCGGCATGCCGGGATATCCTTTGGGTCCTACATTCTTTAATACCAGGATTGTATTTTCGTCCACTTCCAGATTATCATCATTGATCCTTGCTTTGTAATCTTCAATATTTTCAAAGACCAAAGCCGGACCGGTATGCTGCATAAGTTTTTCACTTGCTGCTGAAGGCTTGAGTACTGCACCATGCTCACAAATATTCCCTTTTAAAACCGCTAACCCGGAAGAAGTCCCAAAAGGCTTATCCAGGGTAGCAATAACCTCCTCATTATAACAGATTGCCCCTTTATAGTTTTCAGACAGGGTCTTTCCATTAGCTGTAATTACCTGACTGTACAGATATCGATTCAACCGGTTTAGAACCACCGGCAGTCCTCCGGCATAATAAAAGTCTTCCATGAAATATTTTCCCGATGGCTGAAGGTTTACCAAGAGAGGGACTTCTGACGACAGCCGGTCAAAATCTTCCAGCAATAAGGGTATATTCAGCCGCCCGGCTATGGCCAGTAAATGAATGATAAAGTTAGTAGAACCACCGATAGCTGCATTGGTCACGATAGCATTTTCAAGCGCCTCTCTTGTCACTATCTTGGACATCCTTAAATCTTCCCTAACCATATCAACAATTCGCATCCCGGACATTTGAGCCAGTGTATTTCGATGTGCATCTACCGCAGGTATAGCTGCATTTTCCGGAAGGGATAGTCCCAGCGACTCCACCATACAGGCCATAGAAGACGCAGTTCCCATGACTGCGCAATGGCCATGACTTCTACACATGCAACCTTCAATTGATCTGAATTCTGCATCTCCCAGTTTGCCACTTTGAGATTCCGCAGCAAAACGCCATAAATCACTTGTCCCTATGTTCCGCCCCTTGTATTTTCCAGTCAGCATGGGGCCACCGGAAACTACAAGCGTGGGCAAATCTACACTGGCAGCTCCCATGACTAGCGAAGGGGTAGTTTTATCACAACCACACAGCAAGACTACACCATCTATCGGGTTCCCTCTTATACTTTCTTCCACATCCATACTAACCAGGTTTCTGAATAACATGGTAGTCGGTTTCATTAGGGTTTCTCCCAAAGACATAACTGGAAATTCCACCGGAAATCCGCCGGCCTCAATGACGCCTTTCTTGACAAATTCTGCCAAGTCCCTAAAATGAGAATTGCAGGGAGTCAGCTCACTCCAGGTATTGCAAATACCAATGACCGGTTTATCAAATTCATGATCGGGGATGCCGCTATTTTTCATCCACGCCCGATAAACAAAGCCGTCTTTGCCTTTTCGGCCAAACCAATTCCTGCTCCTAAGCTCTTTTTTTGCCATAATAATAAAAAATATTAGAAGTTATTTAATGCTTTAGGCCTAATACTTTATTGTTAAAAGACTCATCAGCCTGACCTCCTGCAAAGTCATCAAAGGCTTTATCTGTTACCCTGATAATTTGGTCCTTAATAAACTTTGCTCCCTCTCGTGCACCGTCTTCCGGATTTTTCATACAACATTCCCATTCCAAAACTGCCCAACTGTCGCAATCGTATTGGGTAAGCTTGCTAAATACACTTTTGAAATTAACCTGTCCGTCTCCGAGTGATCTAAATCTCCCCGGACGATTGATCCAATCCTGGTAACCTCCATAAACGCCACTTCGGCCTGTTGGATTAAATTCAGCGTCTTTCACATGGAAAGCCTTTATTTTTTCATGATAAATGTCAATAAACTCAAGATAATCCAAGCATTGTAAAATAAAGTGGCTCGGGTCATAAAGCAAGCAGGCACGAGAGTGATTACCAGTAGCTTCCAGAAAGCGTTCATAGGCAATCCCATCATGCAGGTCTTCCCCAGGATGAAGCTCATAGCTAAGATCTACTCCCTGCTCATCGCAATAATTTAAGATGGGAAGCCAGCGATCAGCCAGCTCCTTGAATCCCGCTTCTACCAAACCTGCCGGTCTTTGAGGCCAGGGATACATCGTGTGCCACAAAAGAGCACCACTAAAAGTAGGAACAGATTTGAGACCGAGGCGATTGCTTGCTTTTGCTGCATATTTAACCTGGTCCACAGCCCACTGTGTACGGGCCTTTGGATCATTATGATATTTTTCCGGTGCAAAGCCATCAAACAATTCATTATAAGCAGGATGTACAGCCACTAACTGCCCTTGCAGATGGGCACTTAATTCTGTAATCACCAGTCCTTCATTCTCGACAATCCCCTTTATTTCTTCACAATAATCAGCACTCTCAGCTGCCTTTTTTATGTCGATTAAACCAAGATCCCATGTCGGAATCTGTACACCCTTAAAGCCCAGTCCGGCAGCCCAATTACAAATATTTTTTAAATTGTTAAATGGGGCGTTCTCCCCAGTAAATTGTGCCAGAAAAATGGCAGGCCCTTTAATTGTTTTCATAAGTCATCTAATTTTAGTGATTCAATTATTCATTTTAGAGCTTAAAGCTTTCTGCTTCAAACTAAATCTATCCATTTTTCATCACTTTTACCCGATTCAATCACTTTTTCAATAAATAACATCCCCCGAACACCATCTTCAGCGTCAGGAAAATCCAACCACTCCGGTTCGGGTGTTTCTCCATTTAATCGGGCATTCAGGCTAAGGCTGAAATTGCGATACAGGTTGGCAAATGCTTCCAAATAGCCTTCGGGATGACCGGCTGGCGTCCTTTGGTTGTGAGCAGCTATATTACCTGTCCCCGGACCACCAGTACGGAGTATTTCAGTCGGTCGATCAATCCATCTTACGATGAGCGAATTAGGGTCATCTTGTTTCCATTCTATCCCTGCCTTTTCCCCATAAATCCTGATTTTTATGCAGTTCTCCTCACCTGTAGCCACCTGAGAAGCCATCAAAACTCCTGAAGCTCCGTTTTCAAATCTTAAAAGTACATCACCATCGTCATCCAAGGCCCGGCCTTCTACCACTACATTTACATTGGCACAAAGCTGAGTTATTTTTAATCCGCTGACCTCTTCTGCCAGATTAGCGGCATGAGTCCCGATATCTCCCATACTTCCGGCAATACCGCTCTTTTTAGGGTCTGTTCTCCAGGATGCCTGTTTGTTGCCCTCGTTTTCCAATGGGGTAGTTAACCAACCCTGCGGATATTCTACATATATTTTTCGAAGGGGACCTAACTGGCCCTCGCTAATCATTTGTCGGGCCTGCTTAATCATAGGATAGCCGGTATAGGTATGAGTAAGGCAAAACAGAAGTCCGTTTTGAGTTACAAGTTCCTTAAGGATTTTTGCCTCTTTAAGCGTAAGGGTCATCGGTTTATCCATGACTACATGAAAACCATGTTCCAACGCCAGCTTAGCGGGTTCAAAATGAATGTGATTAGGCGTTACGATACTTACAAAGTCTATTCGATCGCCCTCCGGCAATTGGCTTTCCTTTTCAATCATTTCTTGATAGGATGAATAAACACGATTTGCGTCTAAAAATAATTCTTTTCCCGTTATCGCAGACTTATCAGGTTTGCTGCTAAATACCCCGCAAACGAGTTCAATTTTCCCATCTAAATTTACAGCATGGCGATGGACTGCTCCAATGAAGGAACCGGGGCCACCGCCAACCATGCCCATTCTTAATTTTCTTTCCATTTTTAAACTCCATTTTTTACTATTATTACGCTAAATCCTAATTCCATCGGTTATTCTTTACCTTTTTTGTTATTTATTTCTCAATTCCTTTAAATACTTAATGGCTGATTGCACATGATTTAGATTATCTCCCTTTCGCTCATCTTCTACATAAATAACCCCATTAAAGTTCTGCCGATCTAATTCTTTTAATATTTTTTTATAATT
>CAYXRN010000199.1:0-5118 GCA_964467635.1 uncultured Chitinophagaceae bacterium
AGTTCCTGCAAATTATATCCACGTTTTACCAATTTCGGATAAAGGCCTTTCGCACCCTTAATCATTCCCACCTTCCTCCATGTGTCTTTCCATGGTGGAGGATAGTAACCCAGATACCACGGTTCCCAGTAATTTATCAAGGAGCCTTTAGTCTCATCAAATACAATCCCTGGGTCCGACCATACGGCTGCCGCAAACTTATCAAATAAACAAGAGGCAAACATTGCCCATTTTCCACCATAAGAGTGGCCCATTATCCCAATTCTACTTGAGTCCACCTGCGGAACCTTTGATAAAACATACCATGCGTTAGCAGCTGCATAGGCTAGAAGAGAAAGAGGTTGTATTTCGGCATTTTCACGGCTAGGATAATAAAGTGAATATGTTTTTGCCTTTGTCGTCTTTGTGGTTCCCAACGACAAAGTTACAAATCCCCTTTTTGTCAGTTGATAGGCAAAATCCCTAAAAGGTTTTCCATAACCTATTGAAGTTTCTGGTTCATAATAAACCGTTATTACTGCGGGTTTTTTTTGATTATTCCTCTCATCCGGAATTAAAAGATAGCCTGTCGTTTGTTGTCCAGGAATCCAATTAAACTGAACTTTATATTGCATAAAATCGTCGCGGTGGACGGAATCAATGACAGTAAGATGCTGTTTTTTTAATAAAGGAGGCCATTCTCCCATCATCTTGTTCCATTGAGTCGAGATTTCATGCCGCCTTCTCTTCCATTGAGAAGCTGTTCTCACCGAATCTCCATTATAGAATTTTAAAGGCGAACGGTAATCTCCGTAGATTCCCTTATATTTATCTGGTGGCGAAAAATACGGCGCTATTTGATTCCAAATAGTAGCTCGTCTGATCGAATTCGAAAATGTCTTCTTTTCCTGTCCCCTTGAAAGATTTGTGGCGAGTAAAAAGAATACTCCAATTACCACAACCCTTCGAAGGCGTTTTGTTTTTTCTATATACATATTGTAAGCAGCAAACACGGCAGACTCACTCCGATTTTTAAAAAATATTCTTTTTATGTATTTCGAAAGCATAAAAGGAATTAAACAAAATGATTTAACGTTAAGAAATTCCATGATCGGCCTTTTTTTAATTTTTCAAGATTACGGCTCCCAATCAAAGGCAGCCGTTTGCTTATTAATAATATTGTAGATATCGCCAGTCCCACTAAACCCTTTGTTTTTTGCGCCGTAGGCCGGGCGCGTAGTCAAGACGAATCGGTGTTTAATACGGGAAGAAAATGTATTTCCATGAACCCTTACACTGTCCGTATTAATACCAAAATTATTTAAAAGCAGGTTCTTCTTTTCAAATGACGTTCCAGAAGTTAAAATATCCCCTTCAGATTTTGTCAATAGATAATCCCATTCAGGAGGGGAAAACCCCGATTGGTGAAACTTCATTGCATAATCAATCTCAGTAAAGGAGGTGTTTTTAAACTTATTGTCAATAAAAGCATAATTTGTGGCAAAGTATTCATCACCCACTGGTTCTCTGCTATTAAATAACGGCATAGATATAAACGCCCTACCTGAAAATTGTTCTGAACTCTTAAGAAATGTACACGCTTTTACAAACCCGTAATCACAATCATCCCTAAACCGAACATAATCTCCTCTGCAATCTTCAAAATAACTCTCTATTACGTAGATATGATCAGAGCCGTAAGCATTATATATCATATGAGCTGTTCCCGATTCTCCAATTCTCATAAAAGTATCCCTTTTAAAAGTGATATGGCTAGTCTCTTCGTAGGAGCATCCCGTGGCTCCATAAATAATTCCTTCCATATCAATAAAAGAGCTATTTCGCAGAGTAATATTAGTTGTTGGCATACCTCCTCCAGGAACCCGTGTGAACCGCAACACATAATTGATTGATCCGTCTCCGGTAAAATGTAAACCATCGATGACTATATTTTGGGCACCTCTAACATCAACAACATAAGATTTCGTTTTCACGCCTTCTTTAAGTGTAAATATCACGTCTTTGCCCCCCTTTATAATCAGCTTATGCTTAGGGTGCCCTATTTTATCTAAAACCAACGGCTTTTCAGTATATGCTCTTCCATATTCACCATCTAAGAACTGAACTGTTATTGGTTCCTCTAGCAGTTTTTTTCTAATTTTATCCCAAAAAATATCGCTCAAAAAATCCGCTGCATCATCAGCCGTGGCTCCAGTCTTATCCCCAGATCCGTTAGGAGAAACATACCATATATCAGATTCAATTAAAGTACTGTCCTCGTTATTTATAGGAGTAGAAGTGTCATCCTTCCCCTTTGAACAAGACATACAAAGTACAGAAAATACCATAAAAACATAACTATTCAAATTCTTCATAACCGTCATTTTTTATTCATCATTAAAAAATACTAATAGATTGATTATCTGACTAGAAAAACACTTCGCATCTTATCAGCGAAAATAGCAGCCATACGTTTCTGTATATATTTATCTCTCCCTCTTTTTGGATGCCAGCCAAAGGCTTCGCCATTAATAGTTTGCGTATCTTTAGCATATATCATACCTATATGTTTCCCTGTAACCGGATGTAAAACTTCTTGAGAAAACCCAATATTTTTGTCAAACTCAACTAAGGGAAACCCCCACTTGCTTGCAAGCTTTCTGATACTTTTGTTATATTTGTTTCTACCTTCGTGCCAATCTGTACAAAGTACTATGACTGCCGGTTTCCCATTACTTGACTCGTAATATCTAGAGTTTTTATTAAACTTTAAATTATAACACTCCGTTAAATAGCGCCTTATCACATAATCATAGGCTGCAGCATAATTACTGCGGTCAAAAGGCGTCTCATAATCCGTATATGCCTCTTTTAATTGGGTGGTATCATATACATCTTTATTTACGACATGCATAATTACCAATGCATCGATATCCTCTAATTCTTTCTGGCTGTATAGTGCTCCTTTAATCATTTGATTGGCGACATCAGCAATAGCCGTACCCCCCTTAGCACGATTAATCCCTCCAGCATTCAATAATTCACATCCCAATTCAAACCAACCATTCACTTTAGTAGCAAACGAAGCGCCCGTAAGTAAAAAAGTATAGGTACCTGCAGTATCCGACTGGCCATAACTTTGAGGTCCAGCAATGAAAATAACTAGTAACAGGCAAGTCAAATATTTTAATTTCATTCCTCTAATCTTTTTCCGATTTCAACAACTCGCATTATTTTGTTTTAAAGATTAAACCTATTACTATGTATCCGTCAGGTCTAGTTACAGTAAATCATTTATAATGGCAAGACACTATACCCGTTCAATACAGAATAACTTAATGGCAAAATACAAGCAAATCTACCGTTTTAACCTTATGGGCTAACACGGCCTCTTTAGTTGCTGTTACTAACAAAAGTAGCATCAAAACAAGAAAGCCAACACGCTAACCTACGGCCCTTGTATGGCAATACTAGAGCCGTCAGTTTATTGTTTGAACACCTCCCAGCAGAACCACAAAAATTCAGGTCTGAGTGTCTCAAACCAATACGCGTGACTAATATCCCCATAAGGTCAGTTCTGCCAGCATAAGGCCTGCTCTGTCCTCCTGCCATAATTCCAGCGTTTTAAAACGGAGGTACCGAAAAGATTTATCTACTTCAATAAACTCATATTTTTCTCCTTCTAGGTTTTTAGCAATATCTTCGTCGGACAACTCGCCGTAAGGCAGCCCAGAAGGCTTTATTGACTCAAACGCTCCAAGGAATGTCCAATCGTCCCAATCTGTTGACTTTACATTACTGCCGTATACTTCAAATTTTCTTGGAGAATCATATCCATATCTCCAGCCGCCTGACTGATATTGATTCACAAGCATTTTCTCAAGATAATATCTTTGTCCTAAATCTATGGTAAACCAAAGGGGCATAGACCAATCAGAGGTCTTAAGCCTAAAATAGCTTCCAACATCCGTTCCCTCTCCATCCCAAAGCCTTTCCATATCATAACCAGGCTCATAAGAATCATCAGACAACTTAGCGTTTTCCCATAAGGATTTGTCTAGTAGATAGGCATCAAACGTTGGATGTATAGTTTGGTAGTCTGTGTAAAAGGTGTCAAGAGACGTAGAATCGGGTTTAAAAGCCGATCTGATTTTTATGTCTGAATCAACGATAATATTCTTTACGGTGTCTCGGCCAGTTCCTGAATAGGAAATATAAGTAACGGAATCATCATCTATGTTTTTGTATTTAATCTCGGCGAATAAAAATTGAGGTGAAGCGCTTTCCCACACTATTTCAAATGCATCTTCTATTGCTGCAACCCTCCTAAACTCCTTGATAGACCTATTTAGCAACGAGTTCTTATAAAAAGTGCCATAAACTTTTCCAGGAGCTGAGGTAGTCACCGAGGAGTTGCCTTTCTCGTCATAAAGAATAACTTCAAAATCGTGAGTTCCCTCTTCGAGGTTATTCACAATGACGCGGATAGTGTCTATCTCGTCTGTCTTCTTAAGGTCACCTGTTAATGAATCTTGTCGATTGTCCCAATATATTTTATAACTAGACACACGCGGATCCGAAATAAGCAACCAACTTATTTCCGCTCGTTGGTCACCTCCTCGAACACGCAGTGAGTCCGCTTTTTGTACATATGTAATTTCTCCATCTCCGATAAATTGTTTATAATTAGAGTCTAACTTACTACAACCCATAGTGTAAGTTAATATTCCTATCAAGAAACAATAAAATAGACTAGTATTTTTCATAATATTTGAAATTTATTTAATCGGCTTGGCCCCACAAGGAAAGCTCCAGGGAGCAAAAGTAGTCCTTGTGTCCATAAGTTTCTAAAACCTTAAATCGTATATATCTATAAGACTCTGTTGTAGGTTCAAATGAAAAATCTTCTCCATTTTCAAGCTGTGCTAAATCTTCATCTGTCAGCGGCTCCCCGACAGACCTCCCGGATGGTCTGTGAGATTCAAATTCTCCTAATAAGGTCCAATCATTCCAATCTACAGTAGGATTATTACTTCCCCATATTTCAAATTTTTTGACACTGCATGAACTATACTGCCATGTCGCAGCATGTTTTACCATAAACAATTTCATCCTACCTAATATATACCTCTTGCCTAA
>CAYXRN010000200.1:0-5102 GCA_964467635.1 uncultured Chitinophagaceae bacterium
GTTCGACACCATTTAGTTTTTCTTTCTCGATCATCAATAAGGACAGGTCGTGCACACAGCGCCTGACATCGGAAGAATCCAGCGCATTGTAATAACCACGAACATGTTGAAACCGGTCTAGTACAATTAATGTGGATGAAGATAGGCTATTTTTAGAGCCATGGGGTTCTAAAGCAACCTTAAAATCATTCGCCGCCATATCCTTTACCTCACTTAGCGGTCCACGTAAAAACCACCATACCGAATGATTCGCCTGATGATCAAAAGCATATTGCAACAAAACCGGAATGGAGTCATGCGCGGGATCAGTAGAAATAGACAGGATATGAAACCCGGTATCGCTCTTGGCAAAGGAGCGTCCTAACTTTTTCAAAACCCTGGAGACAGGTTTTGAGACCACGCTGTCATCGGTCTGGAAAAAATTAACGATGACCAGGCCACCGTCAATATCTTTCAAGGTTATGGTATCGCCAAGTTGGTTGACGAGCGAGAAAGGCCGCATGCGATGATAAACCGTATCGGTCACCACCTCTCCGTCTTCCTTGCTGTAAAGGACACGATCTACTACATAATGCCTCGGCATTTTCAGTTGTGTATCACTCAAGTACTTGGTGATCAAAAAGCCAATGAGGGGCAGCAGCAGGATAAAAATAAACAGGAACTTTGACCCCTTACCCGATTTTGATTTTTTAGTAGTAATAACCGTAATATTTTAAAAAAGCTGCTCACCATACAACAGCATTAGTGGCAGCCTATTTTTTATCCTAAAGTGAACTACCCACCCACAGCTGAGCCGATGAGTTGGGTCTAAGGGTCGCAGGCTCACCTAATGGTAACGCCTTACCTTGTTTTTACTTAAAGTAGAGTTTAGTCCCTAAACCCTACCATGCAAATATACAAAAACTATTTGGAGTTTGATTAGTATATATTTAGTCGCTTATATCCCACCGAGCTTATTGGTATCAGTGGGTTTTACACGCCACGCTATAAAATTAATGTGTCTCGTGTCGCACGTTTTCCCAGGGAACGGTAGATTCAATGACCCCTCTGTTGTCCTGACGTGCGTCCTTGGTGGCATCTCCTTCCCAAAGCAACGCACCGATCCCCCAGAGCAAGAAGGCCAGAGGGATAAGAATGATCCAAACCAGTTGTTTCACTTCGTGCTTGAGGTGCATGAACTCCGCAACGATGTAAAACGCCTTCACAATGGTCAGCCCGATAAATATGACGTTAAGCACTCCCCTGGGCAGAAAGCCCACTTCAAAGTGCAAAAGGGCCAGTCCAACCTCTACAATCGTTACCGCAAGTAAGATCCAAAAGACCTTTACCAGCGTCTTTACCACCGGGTCCTTTTTATTTTCCCTGTCGACCGCTTGTGCCTGTTCTGCGCTAATTGCCTGCGTATTGTCCATGTTCGATTATCTTCAAATGATTACTTAATAATTCAATAGCTTTTATCCTTAGTGGGCAGTGATCAAAGTAGGTAGTAGCAGGTAAATACATACACCCAAACCAGGTCCACAAAGTGCCAATACAAACCAGCTTTTTCTACCATTTCATAATGACCGCGTTTCTGGTAAGTTCCCTTCATGACATTAATTAATACAATCACATTTACGGTAATGCCAATGGTTACGTGGAATCCGTGAAAGCCGGTGATCAGGAAAAAGTACGCCCCAAAAGCAGCCGGTCCGGGCGTATGGTGTCCGTCAATGATCGGACCCAGCATATTGTGACTGGTCGTAACTCCCTCCAGGATAAGATCGGTCCACTCAAAAGCCTGACAACCCAGAAACAAGAGACCGCCTACAATGGTAACCATCAGCCATTTGGTTACTTCCTTCTGCTTCATCTGATGTCCGGCGTGCACCGCCAGTACCATCGTTACCGAACTCATGATCAGAATAAAGGTCATCAAGCTAACGGAAGCCATGGGCATGTTCGGGATACCAAAGAAACTGGAAAATACTTCATTGGCATCCGGCCAGTAAGAAAGGCTAAACCGGGTACTCCCATAAGCATAGAGAAAGGCGCCAAAAATAAAAACATCCCCCAACAGGAAGATCCACATCATCAGCTTTCCATAGCTGATATTGAAAGGAGACACGCCTCCCCGGAAAGGCTCATTCCAAATGCTTGGTCCGGATCCGGAATGTTCCACATAATGCTTTGCATCTTTAGCTGTAGCCCCTGCTGTTACTGAATCGCTCATATGTCAAAAACTATTATTATTTAAACTTATCTGATTACTAAAAAAAAGATATACAAATATATCCAAAGCCCGTCTACAAAATGCCAAAAAGTCGCGGCTACCTCCACTGGTATAGGATCGTATGTCCTGATCTTTCTCCGGTAGGCTCTGAAAAATATCACCAAAAGCGCAACCACCCCCGCTAAAACATGTACCATATGGGCACTGATAATGACATACAGAAAGCCTGCAGATATGTTCCACGACAAGGTAAATCCTTCTTCATACATTTTACCAAATCCTGCCATTTGTCCCCCTAAAAAAACCAATCCCAAAACCGCCGTAATGGTAATCAATTTCTTGTAGGCTGCCATATTCCGCGCCTTAAAATTTTTTAGCGCCAGATGCATGGTCAGGCTGCTTGTTAAAATGGCAATGGTGGACACCCAAAACACATGTGGCATCGCAAAGGACTGCCAGGCATCCCGTTGATGCATCACAATATAGGCACTGGTAAAGGCGGCAAAAAACATAACAATACCCGCCAGAATCAGCCACATATTGAATTTATACGGATGTATCCTCCTTTTCATATCCCACGTTGTTACACTTGTAGCCACAAGCCAAATATTTTATACTTTATCTGCCAATAAGGCCAGTTGAACAATTACAAAATAAAAGTACGCGCTAAACATCAGTTTTCTTGCATGCGCAACATCCTGGTAACGATAAAGTTCCACTGCGCGAAACAAAAAGTAAACATTCATCAGCAATATTACAACCGCCGACGCGACGCCGGAAATGTTGTAATAAAAAGGCAGCCAGCCAACAGGAATGAGCATGGCGGTATAAGCCACCGCCTGCATGGCAGAATACCTGTTCTTCCCCTCGGTAGAAGGTAATAACTTGAAGCCGGCCTTCTTATAATCCTCATAAGCCACCCATCCAATCGCCCAAAAATGGGGAAATTGCCAGAAAAACTGAATGGCAAACAATATCCAGGCGCCATAATTAATTACACCGGCCCCGGCTACCCAGCCAATCAGTGGAGGCAACGCTCCGGGAAAAGCTCCTACAAATACCGCCAGAGAGTTCCATTTTTTCCATGGCGTATACACAAAACCATACAAAACAAAGGAAAAAAGGCTGATGATCGCACTCAACCAGTTGAATACCAGGCCCATAATGAGCAGGCCGGCGATGAGTAAGACACTGCAGGCAATGACGGCCTCTGCCACGCTCATCCGTCCGTCGGGAAGCGGTCTTTTCTTGGTTCGCGACATTTTCGCGTCCGAACCCCGCTCAATCATCTGGTTGAGGGCATTAGCGGCACCCGTAATGCATAATCCACCAACAAAAAGTAAAAGAACTTGCCAAAAATGAACTTCCAATCCCGGCACCAGCAAATAGGCAATCACACAGGAAAAGACTACGGTGAAACTCAGCGTAAACTTCGTCAACTGATAGTAGTCTTTTGCCTTTTCCGCCACCACAACCTGCCACGACCACTTCATAGACCTTTCCTCTATTAAAACATTTTCCTGCACTTCAATCTACTGCACGTTTTGGTTAGTTATTCTTATTATTTCAATGGTCCGCCGCCTTCGTCAGACGGGTTGCTTCTTATCTTTCTTCGCTTCGGATTCTTCTTTCTGTCTCGCCAGTTCCTGCTCCTCTTCAGGAGACAAGGGCACATTCTGCGGAATAAAGTCTACCCCGTTACGACTAAAGTCATAGGGCCAGCGGTAAACCGTTGGAATTTCCCCGATCCAGTTGCCATGACCCGGCTTAATAGGCGTAGTCCATTCTAAAGTAGTGGCTCCCCAGGGATTCTGACTTTTGACTTTCTGGCCTTTAAAAATGCTGTAGAAAAAGTTAAACAGAAAAACCAACTGCGTAATAAATACGATAATAGCGATAATACTTATAAAGGTATTCAGGCTTTCAAAAGGCTTAAAGGTGTACCAGGCGTCATAACTGTAATAGCGCCTGGGCATTCCCGCCAGGCCTTCGTAATGCATCGGCCAAAATATCAGATAAGCCCCAATCAGCGATATCCAGAAATGTATCACCCCTAAGGTTCGGTTCATCATTCTGCCAAACATCTTCGGGAACCAGTGATACACGCCGGCGAACATACCGAATATCGCCGAAACCCCCATTACCAGGTGGAAGTGTGCGATAATAAAGTAGGTGTCGTGTATATGCAGGTCAATGGCAGAATTACCCATCCAGATACCTGTCAATCCGCCGGAAATAAAGGTACTCACAAAGCCTATGGCAAACATAACCGGCACATTGTAGGTGATGTTGCTCCGCCAGAGCGTGCCGAGCCAGTTGAATACTTTAATTGCAGAAGGCACAGCAATCAGCAAGGTCAACAGCACAAAAACAGAACCCAATAGCGGATTCATACCGCTGATAAACATGTGGTGCGCCCATACCGTTACCGACAAAATCATAATGGCGAAAAAGGCAATCACCATACCCACGTAGCCGAAGATAGGTCGCTTACCATGTGTAGACAACATATCCGACACAATTCCCATACCGGGTAGTATCGTAATGTATACTTCGGGATGGCCCAGGAACCAGAACAGGTGCTGGTAAAGTATCGGGCTTCCACCGGTATTGGGTAAGGCTTGTCCTTTTATAAATATATCGGAAAGATAAAAGCTTGTACCCAGGTGCCGGTCAAACATTAACATGATCATGGCGGAAAGCAGTACGGGGAAGGACAGTAAACCCAGTATAGCGGTTACCAGCAAGCCCCAGATCGTCAAAGGCATGCGTCCCATGCTCATTCCTTTGGTACGCATGTTCAGTATGGTAGAAATATAGTTGATCCCCGCCATGATCTGGGAAAGGATAAAGAAGGCCATGGCCGTAATCCAGAAGTCCGC
Organism: uncultured Chitinophagaceae bacterium; assembly: GCA_964467635.1. GTDB lineage: Bacteria > Bacteroidota > Bacteroidia > Chitinophagales > Chitinophagaceae > FW021-bin31. The sequence goes on from CAYXRN010000200.1 coordinate 5,095, forward strand.
TCCCGTTC
>CAYXRN010000201.1:0-5100 GCA_964467635.1 uncultured Chitinophagaceae bacterium
CGGAAAGTGCCGTGGTTGAAGCGCACAGGGGAATCAGTTGGTCAGCCTTTCGGATATGTTTTTGATGGCTATTTTACCGAAGCAATCCTTAAAAATAAAAATTCAGGAGTGCCAACACATCCTTACGTACCCAAACCGGGCGATTTAATGTTTAGAGATTTAAACGCAGACGGTGTAATTAACTCACTAGACAAACGACCAGTCGGCTATCCTAAATATCCGGAATACACCTTTGGCTCTTCGATAGGGTTCAGATATAAGAATTTCGATATAAGTACACTCTGGATGGGCGCTGCACATGTAAGCCGAATACTACAATATGAACCGTACAGAAGTGCTTTCGGCCCTGCCGGGAGGGGAGAGTGGTCGACCTACAAATGGCAAGCAGAAGATGCCTGGAAGCCTGGAGATGGCCATAATCCAGATGATCCTCATCCTTATCCTCGTTTATCAACAAAATATGGCCAACGCTATAATAATATGGACGCGGATATGTGGGTAATCAATTCGCCATACCTGAGGCTGAAAAATGCACAGATCGGATATAGTTTCAGTCCTGACCTGTTACAAAGAATCAATCTTAAGCAAATGAGAATTTACATAAGCGGATATGATCTTGTGACTTTTACTCCCATAAAGCATTACTCCCTTGATCCGGAGCAAGACACCAAATCCGGAAGAACAGATTACCCTGTTGTAATCATGTATAAAGTGGGTATTGATGTAACCTTTTAATACGATTAATTTTAATATATCAGATATGAAACATATAAGATTAAAATTCATAAAAAACAGCATACTGTTTGTTGCATCCACCGTTCTATTTTTAACTACCTTAATTAGCTGTGACGGACTCAAGGTTGGAAATGATTTTCTTGAGAAACCACCTAGTGAAGATGTAACGCTAGACACCATATTCTCCCGTGCAGATGCAGCCAAAGAGTTTCTGTGGCACGCATATGAAGCGCTCCCATATGGATTGCCTGTTGATGGAGCATACGATACGGATGTTTTATATGGGGATGTGCTCGCCTGCTTGACTGATATTAATTTCAGCATCAACAATAATGGAGGTCATCGCTATTATTATGCCGGCAATTATAATGCAGGGCTTGAGGCTCAACCCTTTTTAGCCCAACATTTCAAGTACAATTTTTATAAGTCTGGTGCTTGGGAAAGCATCCGAGAGGCTTATATCTTTATTAATAATGTTGATAAAGTACCTGATATGGATGAGACTACCAAACAACGCCTCAAGGCAGAGGCCCGTATGATCATCGCATTACAATACGCCCGATTATTTCGAAACTATGGTGGTATGTTTTGGATTGACCATTATGTGAAGCCTTCTGAAGAAGGCAGTTACCCACGATTAACCGCCAGGGCTACTCTGGATTCCATCGTTGAGATGATCGACAAAGCTATTCCTTACTTACCTTTTGTACTAAGTGATCCGGCTACCCAAGCAGGCCGATTTACGCAAGCCGGTGCCATGGGATTAAAATGCAGGATATTATTATTTGGAGCGAGCCCGTTATTTAACAGCGATGCACCCTATATGGCGGGAACGGCCGCATCAAAAAAACTGGTTTGGTATGGAGGCTTCGATCCATCACTGTGGGAAGAAGCTGCCGATGCCTATAAGGCGCTAATTGATAAAAACCAGCAAATGGGAATGCCGTATCATCTGGTCAATACAGGGCATCCACGGGAGGATTTCACATCCGGATATTATGATCGCAGCAGCCCTGAGCTACTAATTTCCACCCGAAAACGATTCAAAGCATCAGGGATGCCTGGAAACTTGATAAATGGAGGCCATTATAATACCACTGACAATTACGTAAAAATGTTTCCTATGGCTGACGGAACACTGATTAATCAGCCGGGATCAGGCTATGATCCTACCCATCCATATCAAAACAGGGACCCCCGTCTTTATGAAACAATATTAACAAATGGAGATACTTACCAAAGCAGAACTGCAGAGCTTTGGATCGGAGGAAGAGAGCGAAAAACATTAGATGCCAAAAATGCACGAACTGGTTATCGGGGAAGAAAATTCGTATTGGATATCAAAGATGCACGCGGCAACCCCGTACAGTGGCCATATCTGCGATTGTCTGAAATTTACCTTTCTTATGCAGAAGTATTGAATCAGGTAAATGGAGGTCCTACCGCCGAGGCATATAAATATGTCAATTTAGTACGTAATCGCGTAGGTCTTGATGATCTTCAAAATAGCATGAAAAACCCTTCCAGCCAGGAAGAGTTTCGTAAAAGAGTGCTTAGGGAAAGAGTACTTGAACTGGGATATGAAAACGTCCGGTGGTATGACATGATTCGATATAAGATGAAAGATGTATTTACTAAACCGTTATATGGAATGAATATTTACAAGAAAGGGACTGCAGCAGCAGCATCAGCCAAAGATTTAGGATATGGGTATCATGAATCAAATAAATACATTTATGTAAGGTTTAAACTTGATCCTCGATTTTGGGCCGCCCAGTTTTCCCCAAAATGGTACTTAAGTGCCTTCCCCAAAACAGAAGTACAAAAAGTCTATGGTCTAATACAAAATCCGGGATGGTAGATGTAACTATCGCCCTTAATCGTAAATATTAATTAAATAAAAGGATATGATGAAACGATACAGTGGATCTATAATAATTTGCCTGCTATTCATTTTATGGAGTCGCTCCACATTAGGTCAACAAAAAATGTCCATGGCCAAAGATACCATGCCTTATCTGCATGCAGATTCTGCACTGATTCCCCTGGGGTATGGAAAAACGCGTACATTTGAATCAATTACAGGAGCAGCGAGTGTTGTGGGGGCAGATGCATTTGATCATTTAGGACTAGTTAATCCGCAGAATGCCTTATATGGTAAACTTCTAGGACTTGAAGTACTAGAAAACGGAGGCACTACGCCTACTCACCCGACCTTTTTTATTCGCGGCAGAGGGACTTTCAACAGCAGTGGTCCCCTGGTTTTAGTAGATGGCTTCCAACGACGTTTTGCCCGTGTAGCCCCCAATGCGATCGAGCATGTTACAGTTTTAAAAGATGCCGCCGCACTGGCAATATACGGCCAAAGAGGCGCAAATGGAGTTATTTTGGTTACAACCAAGCGTGGAAGAGCCCATCCCTTACACGTGCAAGCTTCCTTTAACCAGTCTGTTACACAGCCCACCGAACTACCGGATTTTCTGAATGCAGCAGATTATGCTCGGGCCTGGAACGAAGCACTTATAAATGACGGGGAATCTGCACGCTATACTCCGCAGGAAATCTACTTATTCAATAGTGGGACATCTCCTTATTTCTATCCGGATGTAAACTGGGAAGATGAAGTATTGCGCGATTTCGGCTTACGCTCTGTTTTCAATGTCACCTTTGATGGTGGAGGAGATGTTGCGCGCTATTTCGCCTTATTGAATTATGAACACAATAGTGGCATATTCGGTCCGGTCAACCATAATGATAAATACAGTACCCAACAAAAACAGGCGCAGGTTAACTTCAGGACGAATCTAGACATAAATCTAACAGAGGGTTTATTACTCAGCCTCAATGTAGCAGGGGTGATAACTGATAATAATCAACCACAAGACGGGAGCGGCGTAGGCAGCATCATGAATGCAATATATTCAATTCCCGCAGCCGCATTCCCTGTAAAAACTCCGGATGGTAATTGGGGAGGTACACAAGTTTACGGTAATAATCCAGTGGCTCTGCTCACTTCTACTGGACACGGATATCCCAACGACCGATCGTTGGCACTGGATGGACACCTTCGGCAGAAACTCGACTTTGTAACTAAAGGTCTCAGTGCTGAAGTAGCAGTTAGTTATACCACTTTTGCCAGCTACTGGGAAAACAAAACCAAACAGTTTCGCTACGAGTTATTCAGTCCAATTTGGGGCAATGGTCACATTGTAGATACAACTATCGCTAAGTACAGAGATAATACAAACCTGAACTATCACGAGCAGTTTGGCACTCAGGAACGACAGACGCATTTTGTTGCCAAATTAGACTATCACAGAACCTTTGGGAACGACGAAGTAAAAGCCTTCGCTATGTTCCATCAAAGCGAACGCATACTCAGGGGATTTAATAATATCAGACACCGGCGTAATTTTGCTGCGAATGTACACTACGGCCTGAATGGTAAATATTACTTTGATGCAGCAGTTTCTTACGCGGGTAGCAATTGGCTCCCCCCTGGAAATTGGTATCATTTCTACCCAGCTGTTTCAGTAGCATGGTTGCTCTCAAAAGAAAATTTTCTCCGTCATAGTTCAGCAGTGGATCTTCTCAAGCTTCGTGCCTCTTGGGGGATCAGCGGTAGCGACGCTTTACCAAATTCAGGAAGTGGACAAGGCTTTCCCTATAAGCATCACTTTAATAGAGGTGGTGGACACTACTGGTTCAAAAATTCAAATAGCTCTCAGTTCGCTTTTGTTGAAAAGTATCTGGCTGCTGTCGACTTTAGAGGAGAAACTGCTTACAAGAGTAACATTGGAATCGATGCGCTATTATATGGTGGGCTAAATATAACTGCAAATCTGTTTTACGAACACCGGACTAACATTTTAACCGGCAGCGGCGGGCTTTACTCAGCTGTTCTAGGCATTGCCGGGCCCCGTATGACCAATGGCGTCGTTGATAACCGGGGAATAGAAACTGCTATAAAATGGGAAGATAACGTCGGGAACTTGACGTGGTACATTGGAGGACAGTTTTTATACAGCCACAACGAAATACTAAATATGAACGAAGCTTATAGACCTTACTCCTACCTAAAGCGTACCGGCAGAGAAGTAGGCCAGCTTTTTGGCCTGCAAGCTATCGGCTTCTTCAAAGATAAAGCGGACATTGCTAATAGCCCCCAACAGGAGTTCTCAGAAGTAAGACCCGGTGACATCAAATATAAAGATCAAAATAATGACGGTGTCATTAATCAATTTGATGAGGTGCCCTTAGGATACCATACCGGCTATCCCAATATATATTACTCGGCTTACTTTGGACTATCGTATAAAGGCTTTGGTGCCTCTGCAATATTTCAGGGAACCGGTCAGTATACCG
>CAYXRN010000202.1:0-5019 GCA_964467635.1 uncultured Chitinophagaceae bacterium
GGGTGATAAAGTATAAAATGCCCAGTATAGCTGCCATCATGCAAGCTAAAAAGCCTTGGATTGAAAAAACACGGTAGTTTTTCGGCTTATTAATTGTTGCCGGCGTATTGCTCCTTAATTACTTTGTTTATCAGTAGGCTCCGGTAATGTTTCCATCGTAAACGGCTGCTCCCGGTCTTTATACCTTTTTCGTGCATGCTGTACTTCTTTGCTGCTGACACTTCCGGCATTATTACTCCAGGCACTTCGGATAAAACTTAATATCTGGGCGATGTCGGTATCAGAGAGCTTATCGTTTTGCGCGAAGCCCGGCATCTCCCCGGAAACTTCAGGCGTTTCGTATAACTTATCTCCCACTTTTACCGGTCCGGTAAGGCCTTGTAATACTATGGCCAGGAGCATTTCTTTATTTCCTGTTACCCACTGGGAGCCGGCCAATGGCGGACCAAGCGACTGAAGGCCTTCACCTTTTTCTCCATGGCATATTTTGCAATAGGTCATAAAAAGCCGCCTCCCTTTTGCAAATTTATTTTCTATGGCTTTTTTTTGTTCTCTTTTATTGCTTTCCGCACGGGCAACTACCGCCTCCAAATGCTGGTATAGTATGGATCCTGTATCAGAGGTCTGTTCCTTTACCTTTTTAAAAAAAGCCTTTTCCCTGCCAGACAAGCCGCTTATTATGGCATCCACAACGTAGGAGTCATCCGGGTATTCTCCCGCCAGTTGCAATAAAAACACCTGGGCTTTTACCGGTACATACTGCATGGCTTCCGCTGTGAGAAACGCTAAATATGGCGCCAGGTCTGGGGTACTTTTTTTATATAAAAGCCTCCCCTGCTTTAACCATGTGAGCGCATTGCGCTGATTCATGCTTGATGCAATTGCTGCAACAGCCTGTTGTTGCAGCTTTATATTTCCGGAAAATAAAAAACTTTTGACAGCAGAAGCTTCTAATTGCCCCAAGCCCTCCAGGGTCCAGAATGATCTTATTTTTCCTAATAACGCAGTGCCGTTTTGTAATTGGTTTTGTAAAAGGGGCACGGCCACCGTCTTATCACCATCGACAAGCAACCGTTGAGCGGTAGCACTTACCCAGGCATCCGGACTATTTAATAAATGGACCAGTTCGTTAATCGTCTTATCGCTCAAGTCCGGTACCGGAGGGTTTTCTCCTTCTGGCGTAACTTTATAAATACGTCCTCTGTTTAGCGGATTGGCCAGATCATGCTTGACGATATGCTTTTTTAGATAGGGCGTAAGGTAGGTCACATCCTGAATAATTCCCCTATACATATCCACAACGTACAGGGCCCCTTCCGGACCGTTGTAAAGATTTACAGGGCGAAACCTTTCATCATCACTGGCCAGAAATTCTCTATTTTGATACGCCTGTTTCCCTTTAACCACAAACCCTTCCCTGTGCAAAATATCCCTTTTGACCAGATTAGCCGCAGGTCCTGCAACAAAGGCATTTCCTTTGTACTTTTCGCCCAGGAGGCTGCTGCGATAGATCACCGGTCCGCAGGCCGCGGTAAAGTGATTGAGCCGCAGGCTGTCATCCAATACTTTAGGACGGTACCCCCGATTAACACCCGGTGTAGGATGAATGGGGTAAGTGCGGTTGTCTCCTACAATGGTTTCATTAAAACCTGATACATTCCTTTGGTTCGGGTTACCGGCTCCAAGGCCGGGAAGAAAATAGTCCCCTAACAGGTTAACGGAATTGTTGTTATAAAATAATCGTCCGAAATTATCCTGTGTGATACCCCATTGTCCCCGGAAATGCGTGTGTTCCTTTACCCATTTACCGTTTATTCTGCGGTAACGTACGTCCGACTTAGCACTGTATATCCAGTTATCCAGTCCTCGGAGCAATCCGTTGGGCTGGTGTTCTACATTTCCACCTACTGCATATTGGCTGTCCACCAAGTACTTGGCACCTGCCTTGTCATTTTCTATGGCTACATACCATAAATTCGGAGGTTCAGCCACCAGCAGGCCATTGTCATAAAAGCAAATGGCTCTTGGCAGGATCAAAGAATCCAAAAAAACCTTCCGGCTGTCCATCTGGCCGTCGCCGTCTTTATCTTCTAGGATAACTATCTTTCCGTTGGGATTGGAGTTTTCCCCCGTACCAGCCGTATCGGGCATGTACCCCATCATCTCTACGACCCATATTCGCCCGCTGGCATCAAACTGCAGCGCTATGGGTGCCTGAACCAATGGCTCTGCTGCCACCAGGCGAATGGCGAGCCCCTCTTCCAATTGAAAATGTTTTAAGGATTCTTCAGGAGTCAGCACGGGCAACCCGTCTTCGGTTTTTTTCTGCTTACATCCGAATGTTGTGAGAATGGCAAAAATCAACAAGAGTCTCCCTAAACAAACAATCTGGCTTCTCTTAAAATACACTATTTTAGAACCTTTATCTTAATGCTCCGGTAAGATACGGTATTTCCATGATCCTGCAGCAGGATATGTCCTTTTTCCCATAAGCCAAAGTTTTTCCAATCCTTGTATTTACTTATGGCGATCAGATGTTTAAAATGTTTGGATCCCTTTTCATAGGCCAGTGCTTTATAGCCGTTGAGCCAGTGTTCCACATGCCCGTTCGGATATACAACGATCCGCCCATGGTTCCACTGCCCTATGGGCTTCACATAGGGTGGTCTGGTAGCCGTTATATCATTTTTCGGGATCAGGTCATAAAGAGAGGCTATGGTGCGGTTGCCATTGCGTCCTTTTTTAGCATCGGGATGGTTTTTATCATCGAGTACCTGATATTCCAGTCCTATGCCGGACTTCCCATTGGTTTGGTAGCTTTCTTTTACAAAATACTTAACCCCGCTATTAGCCCCTTTAGTCAACTTAAAGTCGAACTGCAGGATGAAAGCACTGTATTCGTTTCTGGTGATGATATCGCCTCCGGATCCTTCTTCCCTGCCATTGGATTGGTGAATCGTTAATTCCCCATTGTCCATGGTCCATCCTTCTTCAGGAAACGACTTCATGTGAAGCCCTCTCCAGTTCTGTGCGGTTTTGCCATCCCATAATAACGCATAGCCCTGTACCCGTTCTTGCCGGGAAATATGGTTGGGGATCAGATTGACCACAAAGGTCTGGTCAAAAGGACGGGGATGAAGGTCCCCGGTCTGAATACGAATATTCCGCCAACGGATTTGTTCTCCCGCTTCTGCTTCATTATTGCCGATGCTGTGTACTTGTAACGCAATAAATCCCTTGTGGGTCATGTCATCGACGAGGCTGGCAGCCGGTATCCCGTTCACCCAGGTGCGAATGGTATTGCCGATACATTCTACCCGGTAATGATTCCACTGGTTATGTTTGAACGCATCTTGCCCGTCTGGGTTAAAAATCAGCGGATACAGCCATCCCCTCCGGGCTTCGTCATAAATCCCGCCGCTCCAGGCCCGGTCGGAGGGATCAATCTCCACCTGATACCCATGTACCCGGCCATTCCGGTAATCAGGGGAACTCTGGCTGCGGATCTGGATACCGGAATTCATATGGTCATTTACCTTAAACTCCAATTCTAAGATAAAATCTCCATATTCTTTGTCCGTAACCAAAAAAGAATTGGGGGTATTTACAACTGTAGTTCCCACGATAACCCCGTCCTCAACGGTGTATTTGGCATGGCCGTTCAACTGGTGCCAACCGTCCAGGTTTTCTCCATTAAACAATCTTGTCCAGTGTCCATCCTCCGCATTTTGTGCAAAAGCCGGCTGCAAGCAAATAACAAGCAGCAACGCAAGCATTAATATTCTTTTTATATGCATTGTTAAACTATTTACGTACTTAGACCTTAGGTTTCCAGCCAGACTCATATTCCCGTGACCACATTTTCATGGCTTCAGCATTATCTTTTATCTTGCCGCTGTCATCCAGGTATAAAGTATCTCCCGTTTTCTGAGAGATATTACCCAAATGGCAAAGCAAAATACTCTTATGCGCTTCTATCATGGGAGAGTTCGGTTTTTCTTTTCCGCGTATGGATTGGGCAAAATTGTAAAAATGCTTTACTGTCAAATTCCCGCCCCCTATAATATTGCTGGTCGCATCCGCCGTTTTCCCCCCTTCTTTTCTTTCCTTAATGACTTTGTTGTCCTTGTCATAAACCACGTAACCGCTTCTGTCTACAATCATGGATCCTTTCGTACCCCTAATAAGCGATCCGCGTCCCCGGTCAAAGAACGGAAATGAATTGCAACTCAGCCCTTCCCAACTAATCAATTTATTGTCGTCTCCGCCATATTCATAGCTAGCCACCTGCGTATCATAAAATTCCCAATCATCGTCCCTGTATTCGTAACGGCCTCCGGCGGACGTAGCTTTTACCGGGTAATTCACGCCTAGTGCCCACCGGCAAAAATCGAGTTCATGAATAGCGTTGTTGCCAATTTCCCCGGTTCCCCAGTTCCAGAACCAATGCCAGTTGTAGTGCACGATGTTATCCTTGTATTGTCGTCTTGGTGCCGGCCCCTGCCATAACTCCCAATCCAGCCAATCCGGTACCGGAACGGGTTTGCCCGTTCCAATGGTGCCCCGGTTGTTGGTGTACCAGGCCTTGCCGTAGTAGGCCCGTCCAATCAATCCCTCTTTGATCAATTGTACCGCTTCCATCGAGGTGCTTGCAGAGCGTTGCTGATCCCCCATCTGCATCACAATGTTCGGGTGTTTCCGCTGGATCTCTACCAGCCATTCTCCTTCCTGCGGATTGTGGGAAAACGGCTTTTCCACGTAAACATGTTTGCCTGCATTCACCCCCAGAATGGACATAGGTGCGTGCCAGTGACCCGGTGTGGCAATGCTGATGGCATCTACATCTGATTTTTGGACCAGCTCACGGACGTCCTCTATGGTCTTGACCGCTTCCCCTGACATTTGTTTAGCCTTGTCAGCACGCTGTTTCAATATCCGGCTGTCTACATCACAGAGATACTGCATTTTGCAATTGGGAAGCTGATTGATCGCATCCATATGGGCCTGCCCTCTACCATG
>CAYXRN010000203.1:0-5001 GCA_964467635.1 uncultured Chitinophagaceae bacterium
TCAAGCCAGCCCGAAGCGTTCCGCCTTATGGAAAGGGAAGAAAAGGATTTGTAGCACCTAAAAATTGGGTGATTACAAAATAAAAGTAGCCGCCGACATCTTATTTTGTAACCCTTACTTCAAACGCTGGTCATTGACAAGCCGGTACCGAGGGGACTCCTTCATCCCATCCCTAAAACCGATACGCCAAGACACACCGTGTAGTGAATGGCTTTAGCCACTTAACTGACACAAAAAAGCTTCTAGCTATGACAACAATAACGCGTAAACAAGCCATTCGTAGAATGGGAGAACTGGCTTTAATACCTGCAATTCCATCATTTTTAAATTTTAATCCGGATGAAGCAAGTACTTCTCCCAAAATAAATGAAGTTGAGTTTCCCCTATCGGACAAACTGATCCTCCAGCCTTTTAATTATGGAGAAACAATACTTCACAACGGCTCCTTAAACCGACAGGTAGAATACATAAAAAATTATTACATCCATATTCCAAATGACGACCTGCTGAAGGGTTTCCGTGAAAGAGTGGGCCTTCCGACCTTTGGCGCAAGAGATTTAGGCGGTTGGTATACAGCTGACGTCTTTCATATATTCGGACAAATATTATCGGGCCTTAGCCGTTTATACGCTGTTACTGGAGACGAGGCTGCCAAAGACAAAACGGATGCTTTAATAAGTGGGTGGGCCGAATGCCTCGGGCCGGATGGTTATTTCTACTATACCAAACACCCTAATGCCAAACACTACGTATTTGATAAAATGGTAGGAGGCCTGGTAGATGCGAACCTCTTTACAGGCAATAATAAAGCATTGGAATACTTGGATATAATCACCGAGTGGGCCATTAAAAACTTAAACAGAAGCAGGCCCTACGCCAAAATAACCAGAGTAAGTAACGAATGGTATACGCTTGCGGAAAATTTGTACCGTGCCTACCTGATCACGAAAGATCAAAAATATTATGATTTCGCCAATTATTGGGAGTACACGGAGTATTGGAACCTGCTAGCCAATAAAGCGGATATTTTCAAAAAAGATGTGTCGTATCACGCCTATAGCCATCTCAACACGCTGAGCAGTGCGGCCATGGCTTATCTTGTTAAAGGGGACGATCATTACCTTCAAACACTAAAAAACGGGTATGATTTTTTTCAGGAAGAAGAATGCTTTGCGACAGGGGGATATGGTCCAGATGAACATTTGCAGCCGAAGAGTAAACTTATCGCTTCTTTAAAGGAGGTACACAATACATTTGAAACACAATGCGGCAGCTGGGCTGCTTTTAAACTATGCAGGTACTTGTTGATGTTCACCGGCGATGCTCGTTATGGCAACTGGATCGAAAAGTTAATTTATAACGGCGCCGGAGCAGATATTCCCTTATCTCCCGATGGCAGGGTCCTGTATTATTCCGACTATAATCCACGTGAAGGGAACAAAGAAAATTATTTTAAAGGATGGACCTGTTGCAATGGCACCCGTCCGCAAGACGTAGCTGAATACAGTCATCTGATTTACTTTAAGAACAAGGAGGGTATATTCGTAAACCTTTATACGCCCTCTCAGGTCGAATGGAACGGGATAAGGTTGCAACAAGAAACAAGATTTCCTGAACGCAATGAGACGATTTTTAACCTCGATATCCCTGAGAAACGCACCGTTCGCTTTACATTACATTTCAGAAAACCGGACTGGCTTACCTCGGCCGCGCAGTTATTTGTAAATGACAAAAGAATTGATCCGGCCAATCTTTCAATCGTCAACAACTGGATGCGATTAACAAAGGATTGGAAAGATAACGACAAGATAAAGGTCGTCTTTCCAATGGAGCTCGCTATCAGCCGGCTAGACAAGACAAAAGCATACCCCGCTGCCATTACTTATGGGCCAGTAGTGATGGCTTTGCGGTCAGATAAGCATTTTCCGCTTGCCTTTGTTCATTCATTGAAGAAACAAAATCCTTTTAGCGGTTTCACAAAGGTGGCAGGAGCGCCGCTCAATTGGCACATAAAGGGCTTTCCAGATCTTTTGATCAAACCCTATTATACAGCTAAGGCGTTGGAAAGGTACCTCCTTTATTTCGATCCCTCCGTGCAGAACCGGGTCCTGGAAGAAGACATTATAATAAAAGGGAATTGGAGCCGGTGGAAAGGATGCGATTATTTTTACAGTAACGAAAAAGGTGCATCGATATCAACGAATTTCCAGGGCAGCGGCATCCGGCTGTATTTAACCGGGTTCCCCAACTCGGGAAAATGTCAGGTATGGATAGATGGGAAACCTGTTGAAACAATAGATGAGTTCAGGTCGCAACCACATACCAGGTTTCAAAAAGAATTTAAGCACTTAGCCAGTGGAAACCATACTGTTTTAGTAAAAGTACTGAATGAAAAGAATAAAAAATCAAAAAATACCTACATCAACGTCAACTGGTTTGAAGTTTTGAAATGAAAAATATGATTTTAGCCTTACGTTAATTGGAATATCTGCGTCTCCTCCCAACCCATTTTTTGCTTTGCGACACATATTATATTGGTGATGATATATAATAGTAATGATAATAAATCATATAATCAGGCTGCTACAAAAATTACATTTTTAGCTACAAAAGTTACAGCCATAAAATCTCAAGGGGCTTATAATTGTGAAAGAAACAGATGATTTATTTTAAATAGAACAGCTTATGTCAAAATTCTATGCTCATTTCAGCAAGAAAATCCTTGTTTACTTTACCGGCCTTACCTTATTAATTCTAGCATGCCAATTACAGGTCCGCGCTAACACAGTTGCATTAAAAACACTTTCAAATATTGAATCTATTTCAATTAGCGGTACAATCACCGATTCTATTTCCGGCAAACCGCTTCCAGGGGCAAACATAAGGGTAAAAGGAACAAATATAGGTACAACAACCGATGCCAAAGGAGAATACATTCTACAAGTAAATAGCTTACAAGATACCCTTCTGTTCACCTATCTTGGATACCAAACAAAAACTGTTCCAATTAATGGAAGAACTACTATTAATCTTACTTTAGTAAAAAAAATATTCAAACAGAATCAAATTGTCATCATCGGTTATGGAAAGAAAGAGCAAAGGCATCTAACTGAAGCCGTTAGTACTGTAAGTGGTGAAGAGCTGATGAAATCTGCGGCCATGAATGTTGGTAACATGTTGGCGGGAAGAACTACAGGGCTGCAGATCATTCAACCTTCCGGTCTTCCGGGAGGGAATCATCCGCGCATCTATCTTCGAGGGATTCATACACTTGGTGGCGGCAGAAAACGACCGAACCAACAACCCTCCTCACATCCTATTTTTATCGTCGATGGCGTAAAACGTGACATCTTTCAGATTGAGCCCAATAACATCAAGAGTATCAGTATACTGAAAGATGCTGCGGCTACGGCCATATATGGGATCGAAGGTGCCAATGGTGTTATTGTTGTGACAACCAAACGCGGCCACAAAGGTCCTGCCAAAATAGCCCTGCGGATGTCAGCAGGAATACAGCAACCTACAAATGTACCTGAGTTTATAAGTAGTTACCGATATGCCAAGCTCTTTAATAAAGCTCAGATAGCGGACGGCATTAATCCGGAAAATGTTCGTTTTTCTGACAAGGCTATCCAGGCCTTTAAAACAGGTAAATATCCACAGATATATCCTAATACCGACTGGATAGATATGATTATGAAGCCGGCCGCATTTATGACACGAAACAGTATCAGTATCTCTGGAGGAACAGAGGACGTATTGTATTACGTTTCCGGAGGATATGTCAACCAAAAGGGACTATTCAAAAGATTTGGTTTAAAAGACAATGTAAATCCATCATTTCAAAAGTATAATTTTCGTACTAATCTGGATGTCGATCTAACTCCTACCACACGAATTTCTTTATCAGGCTACGGGCGTATTGAGAAACGCAGGCGCTCCAATGGCAAGAGAGTATGGAATAATCTTATTCATGGTGCTCCTTTTGCAGGAGCCGGAATAATTGATGGTAAAATAGTCACATCAGGATATGGCGAAAATAATAAATATATCTCCTGTTGTAAACTCGATCCTATGCTGCGCATTTACGGGCATGGGTTTAGGCGACACTTCAAAAATGTTTTCAATATCGACTTGTCTGTCCGACAGAAATTAAACTTTATTACCAAGGGTTTATCTTTCCAATTTAAAGGAAGTTACAACTCTTCATTTCAGCAGAACAGAGTTAGAGGCAGGGCATTTCCGCATTACTTGCCCTATTTTAAACTGGATGTAGATCCAACTGTACTGCCTGGCGACCCAAATGATTCTTCCATTGTTTATAAAAAGAAAGGGTTTCATGGTACGCTAGCTTACCACGAAGACTACGGTCGGGATCAGCATTGGTACATGGAAGCCCGTATCAATTATAAAAAACATTTTGGGCGACATCATTTAGACGGCTTGCTACTATTCAACCAACGTAAAGACTACTATCCTAAAGGCAGCTATCGAGCTCTTCCACGAAAATTGGTAGGTATCGTCGGAAGGGTGAACTACAATTATGACGAACGCTACCTCCTACAATTTAATATGGGATATAATGGTTCTGAAAATTTTGCAAAAGGCAGGCGATTTGGGTTCTTTCCTTCCGTGTCCGGAGGATGGATTATTACTAATGAATCCTTTATGAAAGATCTTTCTTTTATAAACTTCTTAAAGCTAACAGCTTCTTACGGGATAGTGGGTAACGATCAGGGCATAGGACGATTTTTGTACCTTCCAACTACTTATCAGTTTTCGGGTTCGGGATATAACTTTGGGTACCTGGTCCCACAAAATACTGGTTCCGCACGGATCGGTGCTCTGGGAAACCCGAATGTAAGCTGGGAAACGTCGCATCAGCAGAATTATGCCGTTACGATGAAATTACTTCACAACAAATTAAACATAAAGGCAGCCTATTTTCGGGAAGACCGAACCAATATACTCACCCATCGGAACACGCTGCCTATTTTTGTA
>CAYXRN010000204.1:0-4943 GCA_964467635.1 uncultured Chitinophagaceae bacterium
TAAATCCAGGTAAAATATGGCCTGATTAAAAATTGAATGAAGGTGTCATAAAAAGGGAGGATTTAAACTTAAAGATTTTAGACCTTTTTAGCTTTCTGCTCAATGACGTTCAATATTTATGGTGAACCCGACATGATTAATAATTATTAAACACACAGAGCAATGAATAGGTTATACTTTGCGCCGGATAAACCTTTCTGCGACAAAGGCAGGCCTGAATGCCGTTAGGCAGGTTCGTGACAAAGGATATTTGAGCTTTAGCCCAAATTAAAATCAATACACAATTCCATCCAGAGTCAAGTATAATTATCAAAAGCTCATTTGATTATTGAAAAATAAATTTAAACACATGAAACGAAGATTCTTTTTTAAAACTGCTATTTCCGGCCTAGCTGTTATAGGCGTAAACGGTCTTGGAACCGCGTTTGGTAACCATTTAGGGAGAAAAGAACTGATATTGCCTTCGAAAAAACCGCAGGGAGATTTACGGATACGAGGGCCATTCCCTATACTATCAACTCCTTATCTGGAGTCCGGCGCAGTAGATTATGAGGTACTCGCCAAGGAAGCGGAGTTTATCAGCCGTTGCGGAAGTCCTGGTATGATCTGGCCTCAGTCTGCAGACAGCTGCGATTTGCTTACGCTTGAGGAAAAGCTCAATGGTATGGAAGTCATCGCGAAAAAAATGGTTGGGGCAAAGTCGACCATTGCCTTCGGTTGCCAGGGTAAAAATACCGGAGAGATGGTGGTTACAGCAAAACACATTGAAAACCTGGCTGCAAAATACGATGCTTCCATTGCAGTAATCTCACGGCCACCTGATGACGGGAAAACTGAGACCGATTTGAAAAATTACTACCTGGAACTCGAAAAGCACGTGAACCGTCCGGTCATTATACAGACATCTGGGGGAACCACCTATAATGGACCTGTGCCCTCCGTTGATTTGTTGGTAGAGCTGGCAAGACACAATCCCAACGTATTTGGCTACATAAAAGAAGAATCTGGTAACGCCAATGAAAGGATGGCGTTGCAAGTAGCTGCAAAGCCCGTTGTGCACACGGTTTTCAGTGCCATGGGCGGTTGGCAATGGCTTTATCAAAGTCGCCAAATCGGAACCGAGGGACTCATTACCGAGCGCCCCGCCTATGCAGATCTGTTGGCAATGATATGGGAGCAGATGGAAAACGGAAATGCTAATGGAACGTTAGATAATTTCTTTTCGAAACTCCTTTTGATGCTAAACATGAAAGAATTTGTGCCGGGCCAGGATTTAAGAGGGCCTCACCTTTATATCCTGCAGAAGCGGGGTGTTTTTAAGAACCGTCTATCCCGTGTGTATGAACGTAAAAACGGTAAACAGATCATCCCCGACCGGATGATCCTTGAGAACCAGGAACTTTCACAGATGCAGATTGACGAAATAGAAAGTCGCTTCGCCAGTTTAAAACAGTATTTAAGGATTTGAACTTTGATTTAAAACTTTTTCCATTTCCATGAAAAATACAGTAATTTCCATCGTACAGGTATATATCGGCTTGTGCATGTACATGTTGGCCTGCATGATGCTTTTGCGTTACGGGAACTCCCGACGCATTGAAAAATATTAAAATGAACGATAATAAATCTGATAGAGGCGCATTTGCATATGCTGTTATATTCGTGGTTTCGCTTATAGTTGGATGTACGCAGCACACCTCCCCGATCACGGAAAACGATTTTTACAACCAGGAGTTTAGTCCGTTCGTTGAGCCCGATTTCCCGTTCATAAGCACCTACCTGGACGCCCGTGACCTGGGGCCCCATTTCCCGGATGATAACGTGGTATCCAGGGGGCTTATCATCAATCTGGATGACAGTGCATTCATGTGTTTTGACCGGGACTTGCTACGGTGGTCTGTGGCTTGGACGGGCGGGCGGCTCACGAAGAGCATGCTGCCTGAGGTATCGTACCATGATTTTTTCAACAAGCTATCCTACGTTCCCGAGATAGCCGGCGACCCGGCTTTCGGTAACGGGATCTACCCCGGGTGGTCTTCGCGAAGGCCCATCCACCAGGAGGTCCGCCCTGCATCACAGGAGATGAAAGGTTCACATTGGGGGCCGTTGCCGGCGGAATACGGGCGTTGGGATGGGGTTTACGTCCATGGCAACCAGGCGGTCCTCTCCTACAGCGTATCGGGTACGGACGTCGTGGAACTTCCGGGCGTGATCCGGCAAGACGACCAGGCTATCTTCACGCGGGCATTGGAAATCGGAGAATCATCCGATACGCTGTTCATGAACGCTGCGGAAGTAGTGGGCGGGAGCGGTGGCTATACTGAAGGCACGGTCGGTTACATCCATTTCGGCGAGGGTAAAGATTCGGTCATGGCCGTGGGGATACAAGAGCGGGGCGCGGGTGATGCTTCCGTGCGTTTGGTCGATGGCCGCTACCTTGCCGTTGCCGTACCACCGTCTGCGGACCCCCGGGAATTGACGGTTGCCGTATGGCGCGGCCCTGCGGGGCAGCTGGACGGGTTCAAGGCGGCATTGCAATCGGCTGACATCCGGATTCCCGCCTTCAGGAAGGGTGGGGATGGGCATTGGCCGGGGAAGGTGTACACGCGGGGTGAGATAGCGCCCGATACCGCAGCGTTCGTCGCCGACATCCTCACCCTGCCGGTCCCCAACCCTTGGAAACGGAACATGCGGGTTATCGATATGGCCTTCTTGGACAACACCACGGCTGTGGTATCTACGTTCGAGGGTGACCTCTGGGTGGTGGAGGGCGTCGGCGGCAACCTGGGAAGGATGTCGTGGAAACGTTTTGCTTCTGGGCTTTACGAGCCAATGAGCGTTGAGGTCCATGATGGACAGATCTACGTTTTTGGGAAAGAGGGCATCGTCCGGCTGCACGACCTGAACGGGGACGGAGAAGCAGACTACTACGAGAACTTCTGTGACCTGATGCAGGAACCCCCGGAGTCTTACGCCTGGGCGGCCGACATGGTGTTCTCAGAAAAGGACAATAGCTTTATTATTGCGCTGGGTGGTGCTGTAAATGCCAGGCCAGGTATAACCAGGCCAATCACAACTGGCTTCCGGGCGGGATCCAACCATTCGGGCACGATCATGCGGATTTCCTCTGACGGCAAACGTGCAGACGTGATCGCAACCGGTTTCCGTATGCCCTTCCTCGGGGTAAACCCTCTCACGGGTGGCATAACGGCAACCGACCAACAGGGGAATTATGTTTCATCCACGCCAATCTATGTGGTGGAGCAGGGTGACTTCTTTGGTGTCCCGGCCACTGCACACCGTAACGACAATCCGGTTGCGAAAAAACCGTTGACATGGATTCCGCACCGGATTGACCGCTCGGCGGCTAGCCAAGTCTGGATGACCAGCGGAAAGATGGGACCGCTTGACGGTTCCCTGGTCCATTTTTCTTTTGGAAAGCCGGGCTTGTTCCGGGTGCTGGTTGATTCCACCTCGCAGGGGTTGCAGGGAGGAGTGACACCTATCCCCACCAAGCTCTCCACTCCAATCCTTAAAGGCGTACTTGGCCCGGTGGACGGGTATCTGTACATGGCTGGCTTCAACCTGTTGGGCAGCAGCTCTGACGGGGTCAGCGCCATCCAGAGGCTGCGGTACACTGGTAAGCCGAGTTATATGGCGAATGGCATCATGATAGGTAAACAGGGAATTGTGCTGTCTTTCGACTCGGGACTGGACACAGCCAGCGTGAAAGACCTGTCGCACTATCACGCCAAACGGTGGGATTACCATGCTACGGAACAATACGGTTCGGGTCATTTTCGACTGGATGGAGAGCCGGGGGAGGAGATACTCCCTGTGCTTGGTGCGTACCCGTCTGTTGATGGGAGGCAGATCTTGCTGCTGATACCGGATATGAGGGAGATAGACCAAATGGAGCTGATGTACCAGTTGAGGGCGAAGGACGGGAGGGAGTTGAGTGACGGTATCTGGTTCAGCGTGAACCATGTGCCCGATCTGGGTGACATATCAGCAAGGTTTGTCGGGGTCGATTTCGGGCGGCTCAAGATCAGTAAAGCCGACATAGCAGCACTCATAAAGACCGAGCATCCGATCACGCGTGAGTGGGGAGCCAAGCTCTTCAACAGTGTGGGCTGTGTGGGCTGCCATTCGCCGGGTACGGAGACAGCCGGGAAGTATGGTCCGCCCTTCAAGGGGATGTATGGCACACTGCAGGAGATGAGCGATGGCTCGTTCATCGAAGCGAACGATGCATATCTCAGAGAATCAATCCTTGAGCCGAGCAAGCATGTGGTCAAGGGGTATGAGGCGGAGATGCCTTCCTATGTGGGCGTGCTATCCGATGCGGATATTCAGGCGATACTGCTGTACATCATGTATCTGAAATATTGATATAGGGATGGTTTGAAGAGTAGGTTGATATTGGTGGGGCAGGATGGAATCGCTAAGGAAGTGGTATGGAGAAAAAAAAGGAAATTCGATAACCGATGCGGAAGCTTTTGAGATTTTCGAATGCGCTGTCAGCTTATCGGCTAAGAGATAAAAAGGCTTTTCCCATATTTCAGACCTCCTTACCTCTCGCAGTTAGACATTGCGGTAGTTTTGAAGATCATTCGCAAATCTGAGCCTGGGAAGGTGGCTTCGGTTTGATTTAAAAATTCTGCTAATTTTCCCGCTGTATGATTAAATCTGTTTGCTGATAAAGCATGCAGTATAATCGTCAGTGTCTTATTTTATTCATCGGGGATAAGGTCTGCTGGAGCGCTAATAATTTGTTTAGCCAGCATTCTTTTTTCTTCTTTACCATCTTTTACATTTAAATGTTCTGCCAAAATATTAGCTACCGCTGTTTCTGCCCGGTAGCAGATCATTTTGATTACATTCATCATGGCGATTTCGGTTCAACTTGTGCCACCCATTTCGGTTTTATAGTGCCAGTCATT
>CAYXRN010000205.1:0-4942 GCA_964467635.1 uncultured Chitinophagaceae bacterium
TTTGATGAAACCAATTACGATGAGCATTTGGATTTAAACTTGCCACATGACTTATCGAACATCCAGTTACTAAAAGCTACATTAAGTAAATATGGATTTACTGTATCTGAAGAAAAAAGACTGCTCGAAGTTTTCGTAATTTCTGACAGGTAAACCAAAACGCTAGAAAAGTACCTATTAGAATAAACAGGAAATGAATCTCAAATTAAAACTTGATAGCATGAAAAACATTATATTTATCACTATTATATGTACGTTGTCGTCTACATATAGCTTTGCACAGCAGAATTCCAACGTAATTTATGGACTTGTCAAGACAAACGACGGACGACCACTTGAAGGCGTTACGCTTTCTCTAAAGAATAGTCAAACTACCGTCGCTACAAATGCGGCAGGGCATTTTAATATTACGGCAGCTGTTTACCCGGACACTCTTAAAATTAGCCATATTGGTTATCGATCAAAAACAATCTTTGTAACCCGGAGCACGAGGGGACCTCTTAATATACAGCTAAGCCCGGCTCCGAAACAGCTTCATGAAGTCATCGTAAGCACCGGATATCAGAAAATACCTAGAGAACGGGCTACTGGATCGTTTGAACAAATTGATAACCAGTTGTTGAATCAAAGGGCCGGAAGTAATATCCTTGATCGGCTGGAAGGCGTAAGTTCTATCTTCTTTGACAAGCACCCCAACAGGCCATCAATAAGCATACGGGGATTTAGTACGATACATGGGCTGAAAAGCCCCTTGATAATATTAGACAATTTTCCCTATGAAGGGAATATTGAAAATATTAACCCAAATGATATAAAGAGCGTTACTCTATTAAAAGACGCAGCAGCAGCTTCAATTTGGGGAGCCAGGGCTGGCAATGGCGTCATCGTCATTACCACAAAGCAAGGAAATTTCAATCAGCCCTTTACGGTCTCTCTCAATGCTAGCCTTACGATAGGTCAAAAGCCGGATCTCTTTTATCTTAACCCCATAAGCTCAAAAGACTTTATTGATGTGGAGGAATACTTGTTTAGTAAAGGATACTATGAGAATATTGAGAAGAACACTTCTAGCCGTCCTCCATTAACTCCGGTAGTGGAACTGCTCATAGCAGCCCGAGACGGGAAAATAAGCGCAGAAGAGGCCCATAAAAAAATAGATCAATTTCGTCAGGAGGATGTTCGCAGTGATTTTGACCGGTATATGTACCAATCTTCAGCCGAACAGCAGTATACGGTAAACGTGGGGGGTGGATCTGATCATATAAAATATTTTATATCGGGAGGGTACGACAGGAATGTCGATGAACTTGCCTCCATTTATGACCGATTTACTTTTCGGTCATCGAATACTTTCAAGCCGGTAAATGACCTAAAAATAACTACTTCGGTCGCCTACGCCCAAAGCAAACGCCAATCCGGCAAGCCGGGATACGGCAACATTCCTGATCTGTACCCTTATGCTCAATTAATCAACAGTACCGGCGACGCAAAAGCTCTTTCTTTATACCGACAAACATATATAGATACAGCAGGTGCAGGTCACTTGCTTGATTGGAATTACTACCCTTTTGACGACTACAAATATGACCGGAAGGCGATAACTAACCGGGAGGTTATCGCAGGCCTTAATTTGAATTATCATTTAACCAATAATATTTCACTTGGTTTTAATTATCAGTTCGAACAACAATCTATTTTAACAAAGGAATTCCATGGTATTAGGAGCTTTTACACACGTAATCTGATCAATAAATTTTCGACGATCGACTGGAATACCGGAACTGTAGAATATAACGTACCAAAAGGCAGTATTCTCGACAGACAAAGAAGTAAACTGTCTTCACATAGCGGGCGTATACAATTTAACTATCAATACAAATGGAAACGGAGTCATTTCACAGCTGTTGCCGGTGGGGAAATTCGATCGATAAAAAATATTGGAAACGGATATCGGGTCTATGGGTACAATCCAAACAATTTGCAGGTTGCGAACGTGGACTATGTAAACCGATATACAAACTATCTAAACAAGCGGACCACCTACATACCCAGCGGTCTGTCCGAGACAGAAACTTTAAATCATTTTATTTCTACGTATGCAAACGCCGCCTATACTTATGATGGCAGATACTCGGTCTCAGCGAGCGCAAGAAGGGACGCGTCGAACGTATTTGGGGTAAATACAAACGATAAGTGGACTCCTTTATGGTCAGTAGGCCTAAAATGGAACTTATCAAATGAGAATTTTTACACTTTTCGGCCATTATCCTACCTTTCTATCAGAGCCACCTACGGTTTTAGCGGGAATGTAGACCTGCATAGATCCGCAGTCACAACCCTGTACTATATTGGTCGTCCGGCAAGGTTTACCAATCATCCAAACGCAATCGTCCATCGGTTTAAAAATCCCGATCTGAAATGGGAAAAAGACGGGATGCTTAATTTCGGGATAGATTTTTCCTTTGCTAGAAATTTAGTAACAGGATCTTTGGAATATTACCATAAAAACGGATCGAATCTTTTGGGCCAGGCATTAGTTGATTACACGGCAGTACCCGTGGCTACATTAACCAAAAATACTGCAAGTATGACGGGAGAGGGTATCGATATTAAGATTAACTCCAAAAATATAGACAGAAGATTCAGTTGGTATACGAATGTTATTTTTTCCTATAACCGGAATCAGATTAGCGAATATTACCTGGACAATAAAATCGGTGCCAATTATGTCGGCAATGGGGAAACTTTCAATCCTATTGAAGGCAAACCACTCTACTCTATACTTAGTTTTAAGTGGGCGGGATTAGATAAGCAGGGAAATCCCGTAGGAGTGATCAATGGCCATAAGAGCACTGATTATGCCAAAATACAATATGACAGTACAACAATTAACGATCTTGTTTACAGTGGGCCCGCCCGACCAACGGTATATGGGTTTCTTAATAATACTCTTACCTGGAACAACCTGAGTGTTACGCCTTGCATTTCTTACGAGTTTGGATCCTTCTTTAGAAAGCCATCAATCAGTTATTCCATGCTATTTTCCAATTGGGAGGGAAACAGTGATTACGCTAAAAGATGGAAAAAAAAGGGAGATGAGGCTATTACAAACGTACCTTCAATGATCTACCCCGTAGATGGCGCGCGAGATGCGTTCTATAATAATGCAGAAGTTTTAGTGCGTAAAGGAGGAAATATCAGGCTGAGATATGTAAATATTTCATATGCCATAAACGGGGGACAGTTAACGCATTCGTCATTCAAAGCCATTAAAATCTATCTAATTGCTTCGAACCTGGGTATTTTATGGAAGGCGAACGATGATAACCTTGACCCTAATTATATTGACCGGCTTCCTCCCTCCAAACACCTAACATTGGGAGTAAATCTTACCTTTTAAAACAAACTATTATGAAACGATTGATAAATCATATCCTTACTCCGCTTACTGGATTTTTACTGGTTTTATTCCTTACAATTTCGTTCAGTTCATGTAAAAAATACCTTGACGCGACTCCAGACAGAACTTTGGTAGTGCCAACAAGCTTAAATGATTTACAGGCTTTACTTGACAATAATAATACCATCAATAGACTTTTGATTGGGTTGGGAGAAGCTAGTGCGGATAATTATTACGTGACTTACGAGGATTGGTCCTCATTTGAAAAGGGGTACAGAAATGTGTATGTATGGGGGGACGAGTTGTTTTTTGACAATACGAATAATGTATGGCTTCAACTCTACAGACCCGTTTACTACGCTAATATCGTATTGGAGAATTTGCTTGAAATAGATAGGACACCCGAGAACGACCATAAATGGGACAATTTAAAAGGATCCGCATTGTTTATACGGGCGAGATCGTTTTTTATTCTTGTGACCACTTTTTCAAAAGCCTTTGATCATACTACTGAAGACGAGGATTTAGGCATACCCTTGCGCCTTACGTCTGATTTCAATATAAAATCCGTCAGAGCGACGGTCGGCGCATCATATGATAGAATTATAAGCGACCTAAAAATGGCTATCGCATTATTGCCTGCATCTCCCCTCCATGTGATGAGACCGTCTAAGCCAGCAGCCTATGGGCTCTTATCCAGGGTATATTTATCCATGAGAAAATATGAGCAATCTGGCCTATATGCCGACTCCTGTTTATTATTGCATAATGATCTTATGAATTATAACGGCGGAGATGGAGTAAATGCTTCTGGTTCAAGTGATGTTTTTGGTCGATTTAATCCGGAAGTGATTTTTAGTTCCTATGGGGGAATAGTTCCTCTCACAAAATCAAATGCAAGAGTAGATACAGTTCTTTACGGTCTATATGATGACTACGATCTTAGGAAGAAACTGTTTTTTCGCGAGAACGATGACGGTAGCCATGCATTTGTTGGAAATTATTGGGACCAATACTCCAAATTCTATGGCTTGGCCACCGACGAGATGTATTTGACTCGGGCTGAATGTGAAATCAGACTGGGCCATATCAAGTCGGCATTAGATGATCTGAATACTTTGCTGGAAAAAAGGTGGAAAACAGGTTCTTTTAGTCCAATAACTTCCAGCGATCCGGATAAGATATTAACTATAATCCTTAGAGAGAGACGGAAGGAACTGTTATTCAGGAATCTGCGCTGGATGGACATAAAAAGGCTAAACAAAGAAGGAAGGAATATCATTATAAAGCGCAATATAAATGGAGACGTCTATTCTTTAAAGCCTAATGGTAATAAATTCGCACTGCCGTTGCCCAGTTATATAATCAGGCTAACAGGCATGAAACAGAATCCAAGGTGATAATAATGATGAAAAGCCGAAAATAAAAAGGCTGCTCTCGAGCAGCCTTTTTTCAATCTAATCTTTTAACACCGATGAATAAAGCGCCAATTTGTTTTTGAGAAGATATACCGGACGAAGGCTTTTGTATATGGGGGCAGCT
>CAYXRN010000206.1:0-4863 GCA_964467635.1 uncultured Chitinophagaceae bacterium
TTACTGATAAAAATGGAAAATTTACTTTGGATGTTGCGCCGACAGATTCGTTGGTTGTTTCTTATGTGGGTTATCAAACCCAATTCATTCCTGTGGATGGAAGAAAACAAATTAATATCATTTTGACAGCATCCGTATCTCGACTGAATCAATTGGTTGTTGTAGGATATGGCACACAGCAAAAAGAAAAAGTAACAAGCGCCATATCAGAAATAGATACAAGGGATCTGAAAGATTTACCGGTAACCTCTACCAGTCAATTGATGCAGGGGCGTATTTCCGGTGTTAATATAAAAACAAATGGTGGCGCTCCGGGAGCCCCGCCTACTATTCAGATTCACGGGATCAGCTCGATTAATGCAGGCGTTACGCCACTTGTCATTATAGATGGGATTCCGGTGGGAAATGGGATTCCGCAAAGTCTTAATCCGAATGATATAGAAAATATCACAGTTTTAAAAGATGCGGCCTCTACCTCTATTTATGGGGCCCGTGGTTCAAACGGGGTCATATTGATACAAACCAAACGTGCGACAGCCTCTGCAATGACGATCGATTACAACGTATCGGCTGGTTTTCAGTATGTCCCAAAGAACTGGCAGCCCCCGGTGCTCAATGCCCGCCAATACGCGCAATACAACAAGGAGCGGGTAGAGGAGCTCAATAAATTAAACAATACCAATAATCCTGTTCCAGAAGTTTTTATGGATGTTTTGAATAATCCGGGAAAATATGGAGAGGGTACGGATTGGCGCGATGCATTTTTTAGACGAGGGACCGATGCTTTCTTTCAAAAGCACAATCTGACCTTAAGAGCCGGGAGTGAGAAAGTAAAGGGCGTTATGTCTGCCGGATATCTCAACCAGGACGGTGTCATACCGAATACGAATTTTAAGCGGTACTCGTTAAGCAGTAAGCTGGATTTTACTTTTTCCGATTGGCTGAAGGCTGGCATGAATTTGTCGGCTTCGCGTACCAATAGGCGTACGCAGCCTATTGCGGGCATGTGGGGTGTGGTATTTAAAGCGACCGTGGCCAGTCCTATACAGTCCCCCTATGACAAAGATGGAAACCTAATTCCATATTTGCCAGCAGATGCGCCCGGTTATTTTGCGTTCACCAACCCTTTATATGAAACAAAAGTGCAAAAAGATGAAATTGTAGAAAAGGACGTATTGGGTGGGATCTATCTGGACGCAGAGATTATAAAAGGGTTGCATTATAAACCGCGGATATACGCCCGCTTTTTAAACAGGGAGGAGAACACCTTTGTTCCATCTACCATTGGTAAGAACGTTATCGGTACTCCGGCTAACCTCGCTCCGGGTGCTCCGCCCTTTGCCAATAGCGCATCCAACGCTGTCCGCAACCTAAACAACTGGGGAATGGACAACCTTTTGTCTTATGATAAGGTATTCGGTGACCATTCTTTTAAAATATTGGTGGGCTATGCTGCCCAAAAGCAAAGTGGAACAGCCAATCAGATCAGCGCCAAGGATTTTCCGACCGATGATCATTTGAATTATCTGGAGGCTTCTGAGGTATCGGCCCAGATTTCCGATTATACGAATTGGGCTTTAAGTGCTTTTTTTGGACGCATTAATTATGATTATAAGGGGAAATATTTAGCGGAGGTCAACTTTAGAAGAGAAGGCTCCTCAAAGTTTGGCAAAAACAATAAGTACGGCAATTTTCCTTCTGCTTCTGTCGGGTGGATCGTTTCAAAAGAGCGCTTTTATCCCGAGGGTTTCTTTATGAATGGGTTGAAAGTAAGGGCGAGTTATGGGAAAACAGGAAACAGTGCGATTGGCGATTTTGACCGGTTCGGCCGGATAATATCTATTCCTAACCTGAATAATCTGGATAACAATTACAATTATGTACTCAACGATGCGATTGTGGTGGGGAAGGGTCTGACGACCATTGGAAATCCTAACCTAAAATGGGAGACTTCAAAACAGCTGGATGTGGGCCTGAATCTTAGTTTTTTGAAAAATAGAGTCAATGTAAAGGTGGATTACTATAGAAAGGTAACCGAGGACATGTTATTTAACATTTCCTTGCCCCAGGCAACCGGATTTTCTTCGATGCGGATAAATGCCGGACAGATGGTCAATAAAGGGTGGGATTTTGAAGTGAATTCGACGGTTGGGCGCGATGCTTTTTCGTGGAACAGTGGTTTAAGTGTGTCCTTGTTGCACAATGAAGTGACGTATATTCCGCCGCAGTTAAAGAAGATTAACGCTTCGGAATACAACATAACGAAAGTCGGTGAACCGGTGGGATCGTTATATGGCTATTATATTGAAGGCATATTCAATACCGAAGCGCAACTTGAAAATTTGGATTTGTATGGGTGGACACCCAGCTCAAAGGGACTCGGTGCATTTATATACAAAGATGTCAATGGAGACAGTGGAATAGATGCGAGAGACCGGACGATAATAGGAAATCCGCATCCCCATGTTATATTAGGGTTTAACAACAGCTTTAACTATAAGAATATTAGTCTTTCTGTTTTGGCGACTGGAGCCTTTGGGTATGAGATCATATCTGAGAAAAATGAATGGCTGTACAATGAAAAAGGCCGGTGGAATACAAGCCGTGCATTTGTTCATCGCTGGAAGTCTCCGGAGAACCCGGGAAATGGGATTATACCTGCAATATATTATGCCGGTCAACACAATTATAGCAACATATGGACCGAGAGCGGAAACCATGTATGGATAAAGAATATAACCCTTGGATACCGTATTGCGGAGCAGGTTTTAAAACGCATTAAATACATAGCCGGGCTTCGTGTGTATCTGAGTGTACAAAATGCTTTTAGGTTTACACATTATTCCGGCTGGAATCCTGAAGTAAGTACCATGGGTGGCACGAATCCGCAAACGATGGGTGTGGATAACTTTTCTTATCCGGTTTACAGAACATACACCATGGGCATTGGTATAGACTTTTAAAATTGAAATCAACGGAATATGAATAATTCACACGGTTTAAGGAAGAGGGCTGCAGTGGCCATAATGACAGGTGTCCTTTTTTTGATGTCCTGCGGTAAAGGGTTTCTAAATGTGACCCCCAATCATTATTTGACGGAAGGCGATTATTATCAATCAGATGAAGATTTTGTTCAGGCGGTCAATGCGGTGTACGGGGATTTGCAGAAATACATTAAACAAGCGCATTTTTTGCAAGAGGGGCGGTCCGACAATACGACCTACGATAATTTTTTAGATCAGGGGTCACTGGGCGGCTCTAGGCAATGGGGCTTTATGGACCAGTTTGTTATGGATGCCAATGCCCGCATTATATCAGACGCCTGGAGTATGCTTTACAGTGCCATTAAGGATTGCAATGTCCCTTTATTCTATCTGAAACAGGAGCGAGCAGAGCTGGATCCCGATTTAATGAAAAGGCTTGAAGGAGAGTTGCGATTTTTAAGAGCTTATTTTTATTTTGTTGCCGTTCGGTATTGGGGAGACATCCCTTTGATCCTCGAGCCAATTAATACCCCGGAGGCGGCGTTTTCTTTCACGCGCAGCTCGGTGGATGAGGTGTATAAAACAATTGTGGCAGATGCGGAGTTTGCTGAGTCCGTATTGCCTGAAAAGTATGATAGATCCGATGTCGGAAGGGCTACAAAGGGCGCAGCACAAACGCTTTTGGCCGAGATATTTATGACTCGGCATGAATACAAAAAGGCTGAATTGAAATTGAGGGAGATCATGGATTTAGGTACCTATTCCCTCTTAACCGACTATGCTGATATTTTTAATCCGGCCAACAAGAACAATGCAGAATCCATTTTTGAGGTTCAGTTTAAAGAAGGCAGTGAGGGGGAATCAAGCAATTTTATGTATACATTCGCTCCGAGAAATTCTGCTGGAGTGGTCATCAATGTGGCCGGTGCTGCTGGAGGAGCCAATTTGCCAACACGTGACATGGTACACGCATTTGAACAGGGGGACCGTCGGATGGCGGTTGCCATTGATTCCTTCCTACGGGAGGGGCAAGTGGTGTACTATGTTAATAAATACAATCACGTGAGTGATCCGAGTTTTGTGAGAACGCCTGACGACTGGCCCGTTTACCGGTACGCTGATGTCCTGCTGATGTTGGCCGAAGCGATAAACGAACAGGGGTATGAGACTGGTGAGCCGTTCGATCTGTTGAATAAGATAAGAGGGCGGGCGGGATTGCCGTTACGCACGCCAGGTGATCTGCCGGATCAGCAGACTTTTAGAAAAGCATTGACCCATGAAAGGCGCGTTGAATTTGCGTTTGAGAACCACCGGTGGTTTTATTTGCTGAGAACCAGTCAGGCCGTGGACGTTATGACCGCTTATGGAAAAATAGAGGTCGCGCATCCCACAACGCTTCCCACTCCTAATTTTCTGCCCTATGATGAAACGGCCTTCAAGATAGAGAAGTATAAGCTATTGTATCCTCTTCCCGCCAACGAACTGGATAAAAATCCGAATTTAACGCAGAATGAGGGGTGGTAATTCGACCGAAGCTATTGTTAACCGCTAACGATGTTATTTAAATAAAAGAAGATGAGAAACAAAATTATGCTGCTTCTGGTAGTATTGGGCTCCTTTCTATTACTTTTTGCATGCAACGAGCGAAAAAAGAAAAACAGCATACAAAAGGCCCCGAATGTCCTGATTATTTTAGCTGACCAGTGGAGAGCTCAGTCGGTTGGCTATGCAGGTGACCCGAATGTAAAGACACCAAATATTGATGCATTGGCTAAACAAAGTGCAGATTTCAGATTTGCGGTGTCCGGAAACCCAGTATGTACACCCTATAAAGCGGCACTGATAACCGGGCAGCGGTCACTAACCAATGGCGTCTTTA
>CAYXRN010000207.1:0-4815 GCA_964467635.1 uncultured Chitinophagaceae bacterium
TTCCGGAAAGCGGGGTAATGGATACTTATGCGGCCAGGCTGGCTAATTTACTCGTGGGCAATGAAGCGGCGGCGGCAGTACTGGAGATTACACTCACGGGGCCGGAGCTGTATTTTGCGCATCCGGGCAGGATAGCCGTTTGTGGACTTGGCGCAGAAGCGTTTTTAAATGGCCGGCCGTTAGGGTTGAATGAGGCGGCCTGGATAGTGGAAGGGTCCGTATTAAAAATTGGAAAAGTAACAAGGGGAAATTTTTTATACCTGGCCATTTCTGGTGGGTTTCAAAGTGAAAAGATATTGTCCAGCCGCAGTATGTATGATGGAATAACGGAAGCAGCCCGTTTGAAAGGAGGGGAAGCCCTTCCGGTATTACCCCAGTTGCCGCAGGAGCAGGAGCCGGGATTTGCCTCTGTGCGTTTCGAGATGCAACGTTATAGGGAAAGTGATTTGCCGGTTTCTCCGGGGCCCGAATGGATGATTCTTTCAAAAAAAGAAAAAGAGCATTTACTGGGGCAGCGTTTTACTATTTCTCCCGATAGCAGCCGGATGGCTTTTATCTTAAAAGAAAGGATCAAACATCGTTCTCCGTCTATTCTAACGGTACCCGTATTGCCGGGAACCGTTCAACTGACGTCAGGCGGGCAGTTGATTGTTTTGATGCGTGATGCACAGGTGACCGGTGGTTATCCGCGCATCCTGCAAATGGATAAAGCAGGGCTCGATGTCCTCGCACAGAAAAGGGCGGGGGAGCAGATAAGCTTCCATATGGAGTAAACGAACAGCCCTTCTCCTTCATAGCGGTTATTTGCTAAAATCAGAGGTTCAATTTAGAGTAGTTTCAAGGGGTTGTTTCGCAAAGGTAAAAAGCGTTATTTTTGAGAATGCAATTAAGACTACCGTTATTTCCGTCAGGGACAAAAATGATATCAGGCTGCCTTGGTATCGTCCAGTACATAGCTAATGGACAGCCGATTTATGCTCATCGGAAAGACGACCTAAATGCCTTTTGTGATATCACCGGTAACTTTATTGAGATACATTTATGCCGTAAGGTGGATATTCAAAGGTGTTTCCATGTAAGTGAAGACTTTGTATATAGAGAGCCCATAAAAAGTTTGTTGAACAGGGAGAATCAGATTTTTTGGCAAAGATAAGTGCCACGGTTACGCGCACAAAATAGTAGGAGAAAGGAAAGCCCGTATTCAGTAAAAACTCTTTAAAGGGCAAAGCGTCAATAGTATAGCCAAAGAAGAAGGATCAGAGAGTCCGCTATCCGGTATCACGTTCAGCAAGGCTTAAAAAAAAGCATTAGCCACCGAGCGGCCTGGTACAGAAAGTATCTTAAAAGAACGTACTAAGGAAGATGTATCGGCCCCTATGGACAAGCAGTCCATTTATCCCTAGCCAATTAGGGGGACTTAACTACCCTACAAGGTTCCCCAGTTGGGCATAAAAATAATTTAATATGTTAGAGAGAGATAATAAAGGCAGGTTTGAAAAGGCTTTGGTGGCCGCCCAAAAGGGGCTAAAAACATCAGGAGTGAACAATTGAGGGAAAAGATTTCTCTTATACTGGAAGACAAGCGAGAACAGTTTGACCAGATATGCTTTGATGTGGGAGTAATTTTTTTAGTTACTCCCTTTTTGATGGATTATTCTAAAATATTGACACTTTATTTGTCATTACTTTAATATAATTAACTGATTATCAATAATTAAAGGAGGTCCCAAGCGGATTCGAACCGCTGTATAAGGTTTTGCAGACCTCTGCCTAGCCACTCGGCCATGGGACCTTTAACATGGGATGTGCGGAAGAAATACGGAAAGTAATGCACCCCCTTTGGTAGAAAGGTGCAAAAATAGGAAAATTATCCATTCTTTGCGCATAGACCGAGTTTATTTTTTCCCTACCTTTACTTTTAAATAACTGATTATGCCTCAAGCTATTGCGGCTTCAGAACTGGTACTCAATGAAAGAGAAGCTGTTTATCACCTGAACATGCGTCCCGAAGAGCTGGCCCCTACCGTAATTACGGTAGGGGATCCAGGCAGGGTCCCGATTGTATCAAAATATTTTGATCAGATCTTGTACCAATTTGCCCACCGGGAATTTGTCTGGCATACCGGACTAATCGGTACCCAAAAGTTTACCGTCTTGTCAACTGGCATAGGGCCGGATAATATCGAGATTGCTTTAACGGAGCTGGACGCCCTGGCTAATATAGATTTTGTGACCAGGGAAGTGAAACGGAAATTCAGCCGTTTAAATATTATCCGAATGGGGACTTGTGGGGGATTGCAGCCAGATATCCCTACAGATGGGCTTGTGGCTTCATCCCACGGTATCGGTCTGGATAACTTGTTGCTGTATTATCCTTTTGCACAAACGCCTGACGAAAAGGAGTTGCTTAGGGCCTTTACCGAGCACACGCGGTTGAATGAGCGCGGGATTCAGCCCTATTTCGCAGCAGGAGACGCAGATTGGTTAGCGGCTTTTATTGATGCAGGGTACCGGCATGGCATCACGGCCACTTGTCCGGGCTTTTATGGCCCACAGGGACGGCTATTACGCCAGGATATCGCTTTTCCGGACCTGCCGGATAAGCTGTCTTCTTTTCGTTATAATAATTTGCGGATCACAAATTTTGAAATGGAAACCGCTGCGATTTTTGGCCTGGGACGGCTTTTGGGACATTGTTGCATGGCGGTGAATACAGTGGTGGCCAATAGGACAACAGGCGGTTTTAGTAAAGATAGCGGAAGAGCCATTGAAAATATGATTAAGAAATCTCTGGAAGTACTTACTGGTTAAACGGCTAGTTTTTCCGTGAAATAGAATAATTTCTCTACCTTTAATATCTCTTATTAACTACAATACCATGAAAAAACGTTTCTACCTGCCGATTCTTGGCCTTCTTTTTATCGCTGCCTGTTCCCAAACCGGGAAGCTGATTACTGTAGGACCACTGACCCTTCCTGCCTTGCCCCAAGCAGAGGAGCAAATAAAAATCCAATATCGGACGGATAGCAGCATGCTGGCTGGTAAAAAAGTAGAGGATTTAACACTCTACTACACAGTAAAAGATGAAATCTATGCGCAGGCCATTTCTTTTGCTGATTCGGGAAAAGTACTTACGGCCGCCTTCACCCTGCCTGACAGTGCCCAGGCTTTTGCCCTGAAGTTTGAAGGGGACCAAGTTGACATTCATGATAACAAGGGATATGTGTTTCCGGTATATGACAACGGAAAACCGATTCCCGGAGCATTGGCGGGCACCAGCCTTTTTTATAGGGGACAGGGCAGTTCCCTGCTTGGCTTGAAAGTTAATTCAGATACTGCTTTGACCTTAATAAAAAAGGACATGACGACACACCCGTCTATAAAGCGTTATTGGACGGATATATATCTCCACACCCTATTGAGGGTTAAACAGGATTCAGCTTATCCTGAGATCCAAAATGAGCTTCGGCAAATGCTTTCCAGTGACAGTGTCAAAAAAGGAGCTTACTATACAGCGTACACCCTATACTCCAGTATGAAAATGAAGGATCAGGCAGATTCTGTGAAAGCTATAGGACTTAAAAAATTTCCGGACGGGATGATGACGCTCATGGATGGCGTTCAAACGTTCAATCAACAAAAGACAGTAGACAGCATGGTAGCCATATATAACAAATTTAAAAGCCGGTTGGCACCCGCTGCTCCCCACAGCCTTTCCGCACGAATCTTGTCTTTTATGGTTTCCAGATTAGCACGACTTTACGGCAGCCAGGGAGACCGTGAAAATTTCATGAAATATGCTGCTGAAGTAAAAGATCCCATACAACAAGCTAACCTGTATAATGCTGTCGCATGGCCGCTCGCCGAGTCAGGGAAAAAGCTGGGATTTGCTGACAGCATTTCCAAAATGTCTCTACAATTGGTACAACAATCTATAGCGGCTCCGGGAGCGGAGAAGCCCCATTCTGTCACGGAGGCAGACTGGAAGCAAAGAATGCAACAAAATTACGCGACGTTTGCCGATACCTATGCGCTTATCCTATATAAGGAAGGAAAAGTAAAAGACGCATTGGCTTATCAAAAGAAAGCCGTCGACTATTCGGAGGGTAAGAGTACTGATTTAAATGAACGCTATGTGAAATACCTTATCGAAACCGGAGATTATGCTGATGCGCAGAAACAACTGGAAAAGTTTTATACTGAAGGACATGCTTCTGAAAAAATGCAGGACTACTTGAAAGAAGCCTACGTGAAGGTCAATCACTCGGCGGAAGGTTATGGGCCTTATCTCGCTGGGTTGGAAGAAAAGGCCGAAGCCAAAATGAAAGAAGAATTGGCTAAAAAAATGATCAATAAACCGGCAAGCGGTTTCTCGCTGCCGGATTTAAAGGGCAATACGGTTTCTTTGAACGCACTCAAAGGGAAAGTAGTGGTAGTGGACTTTTGGGCAACCTGGTGTGGCCCGTGTAAAGCTTCTTTTCCCGGCATGCAAAAAGCCGTGGAGAAATACAAGAACGACAGCAATGTCGTCTTTCTGTTTGTGAACACCTGGGAAAGGACAAAGCCTGAACAAAGGCGGAAACAAGTTTCTGATTTTATTGCGTCAAATGACTATACTTTCCATGTGTTGATGGATCAGCCCAAAGCAAAAGATTCTTCCCAGTTTCGAGTGATTGATGCTTACGGCGTAAGGGGCATCCCTACTAAATTCATTATCGGCCCTAAGGGTAATATTAAGTTTGAAAAGGTCGGGTTTAGCGGGAGTACAGATGCTGAAGTCAAAGAAATCTCGACGATGATTGAGATAGCAGGAGC
>CAYXRN010000208.1:0-4807 GCA_964467635.1 uncultured Chitinophagaceae bacterium
ATTATTGCAATATTCATAAATGATCAGTTCTGTTCTTCCATGGACGATTAGGATGCAGCGTTCAAGGATACCGGCTTATGGGAAACAGGCCGGACAGCGATGATCATCTCACGGACAGGAAGGCCGGCGGCATACTGAAGCGCAGGCTGAACCGCCGACTGGCCAAACTGCATCGGACAGCCCATTTTCCGTGAAGTACCACAAGAGCTAAGCCCTGCTGCAAGTAAGCAAACAACCGCAATGCCAAGCGATTTTCTTAGTTTCTCTTTCGTAAACATGGGTGCATTTTATACTTTTAAGACGTTAAAGGTAATCATTATATTGTAAATTCAGGTAATTTCGCGGGATATGAAAAAAATTCATTTTATTGCCGTCGGAGGCAGCATTATGCATCAATTGGCCATCGCCCTCAAAGAAAAAGGCTGTCAGGTTTCCGGAAGTGACGATGAATTTTATGAGCCCGCGCGCTCCCAGCTAAAAGCCCATCACCTTTTGCCCGAAAAGGGATGGGATGCCGAACGCGTTACAGCCGATCTCGATGCCGTAATCCTGGGCATGCACGGACGTGCAGACAACCCTGAGTTAGTCCGAGCCCTGTCGCTTGACTTGCCGATCTATTCTTTCCCGGAATACATCTATGAAGAAAGCCGAGACAAAACCCGCGTAGTCATCGGAGGCAGTCACGGCAAAACGACGATTACTTCCATGATCATGCATGTCCTGAAGGAAAACGAACGGGATTTTGATTTTCTGGCGGGCGCGCAAATCCCCGGTTTCGACCGCTCCGTACAATTGCAAGACGCGCCTCTGATCATCTGTGAGGGAGACGAATACCCGGCTTCCGCCCTTAATAAAATTCCTAAGTTTCTTTTTTACCATCCGCAAATAGCGGTACTGAGTGGCATCGCCTGGGATCATATCAACGTATTTCCTACATGGGAAAACTATGTCGAACAGTTTGCTCTTTTTATCCGGCAGATGGATCCGGGCGGCCGGCTGATCTACAATGCGACAGATGAAACCCTAGCTCAGTTGGTGGCCCAATACGGAAACCATTTAACCACAATCCCCTACAGCCTGCCAGAACATGTTATTGAAGCGGGCATTACCCGGGTATCCCTCAACGGAACTTCGCAGGCCCTGGAAATCTTCGGAAAGCACAACCTGCTCAACCTGCAGGCTGCCGCCCTCGTTTGTAAAGCGCTGGGCGTTATGGAAACAAAATTTTTATCCAGTATAAAAGGTTTTAAAGGGGCCTCCCAGAGACTCCAAAAAGTTTTTGAACGAAAGCAGTCCATTCTTTTCAGGGATTTCGCCCACGCCCCTTCAAAAGTAAGCGCCAGCATCGAGGCGGTAAAGCGCCAATTTCCCGGGCGCCGGCTTGTCGCCGTTCTGGAATTACATACCTACAGCAGCCTCAATAAAACGTTCCTTCCCCAATACGCCCATGCCATGGACGCGGCAGATCAGGCAGCCGTCTTTTACAGGCCCCATACGCTTGAAATAAAAAAACTGCCTGCTATAACGGAAGCACAGATACGGCAGGGTTTTGCGAGAAGGGATCTGTCGATTCTTCAAAACAAAGAGGAGCTGACGGATTTCATAGGCCGGCAATCCGTTGACCGGACCAACCTGCTGATGATGAGTTCGGGAAGCTTCGGCGAGCTGTCTGTTGAAGCGCTTATCCAATTATGGACCGGAGACCAGCAGTAGCTAAACCGCTGACAAAGCAGATAATTGCCGGGATTCCAAATTTTTTGAGACCTTTACAGCTCAATATTGATTTATGAAGAAATTAGCCCTTACTCGCCCCCTGGCGTTTATTGACCTGGAAACAACCGGCACCAATATTGCCCGGGACCATATTATAGAGATCGCTATTGTAAAGATCATGCCCGATGGCAGCACTTTGTCAAAAACAAAAAGGATCAATCCCGGCATTCCTATCCCGCCGGAAACCACGGCTATCCACGGCATTACCGATGAAGCGGTAAAAGATTGCCCGACCTTTAAAGAAGTAGCTAATGAAATAAAGCAGTTTATCGGCGATAGTGACCTGGCGGGATACAACTCCGATCGTTTTGACATTCCTTTGCTGGTGGAAGAATTTCTTCGGATCGGCCTGGATCTGGAGATGAAGAACCGCAAGCTCATTGACGTGCAGACCATTTTTCACCAAATGGAAAAACGGACATTAAGCGCCGCCTACCTGTTTTATTGTAAAAAGGAGTTGCTTGACGCTCATTCCGCGGAAGCAGATGCGATGGCCACTTACCACATCCTGGAGGCCCAGATCAACCATTACAATGAGTTAAAAGAGGATGTCGATTCGCTTTCTAAGTTTACCACTAAAGACGAATTTGTAGATTACGGCCGCAGGATATTACGCAACAAAGACGGCGTGGAAGTTTTTAATTTCGGAAAATATAAGGGCAAGCCTGTTAGAGAGGTATTAAAGAAAGAGCCTCAATACTATGACTGGATCATGAAATCTGACTTTTTATTACATACCAAGCAGAAGCTTTCGGAGATCTTTAATGACATGATGTTAAAAAAATCCTAATTCAGACCTAAAGGAATTAGGGATGAGCTGCTTTATCGGTACTTTTACCCTGTTATCTTAACATCTTGCTTTTTGAAAAACCTTGTTATCATACCCACTTATAATGAAAAAGAAAATATTGGCGCTATCATAGAGGCCATTTTTTCAACGGCTACCGGTTTTCATATACTGGTGGTAGATGACAGTTCTCCCGATGGTACGGCCTCCCTGGTCAGAGCACTTATCCGGACCCATCCCGATCGCCTCTTCTTAGAAGAACGAACAGGCAAACTCGGGTTGGGCACGGCTTATATCCATGGCTTCCAGTGGGCCTTGGCCAAGGGCTATGATTACATCTTTGAAATGGATGCCGATTTCTCCCACGACCCTAAAGACCTGCTCCGGCTCTATTCGGCCTGCCATGAAGGCGGCGCAGACGTGGCCATAGGTTCCCGCTATATCACAGGCGGTCAGACCAAGAACTGGCCGGGCGACCGGATTTTTATTTCCCGGGGAGCCTCGGTGTACGTGCGTATGATCACCGGAATACCCGTGAAGGACCCGACCGCGGGCTTTGTTTGTTACAAACGAAAAGTGCTGGAGACGATCGACCTGGATTCCATCAAGTTCGTAGGCTACGCTTTCCAGATTGAAATGAAATTTACGGCCTGGAAGCTGGGCTTCAAAGTAGTGGAAATTCCCATCACCTTTACCGACCGAAAATACGGCACCTCCAAAATGAGCAAGAATATCATCAAAGAAGGGATTTTCGGTGTGCTTGAAATTCAATGGCGGAGTTTGACCAGTTCCAAGAAACGGTAACAGACCAGGCGGCCCGTGTCAACAAAGACAAGCCCATGTCAGCTCCTCTGCCTCCCGGCGCTATAGCTTGCAGCTACCTAAACCATCCCTCTATCGCCCGCCACACATCCATACCATTGGCGAATAACAACAAGCCGAGCAGGATGACCATTCCGGTAATTTGCGCGTATTCAAGGAATTTTTCATTCGGCTTGCGTCCCGATACTATTTCATACAACAGGAACAAGACATGTCCGCCATCCAAGGCGGGGATGGGCAAGATATTCATAAAGGCCAGGATCAACGATAAAATGGCTGTCCACAACCAAAACACCTGCCAGTTCCAGGTAGGTGCGAACGCCTTGGCGATAGAACCAAAACCGCCTAATCCTTTATAAGCCCCGGTAGAAGGATTAAAGATCAGCGAAAAAGATTTGATATAAGCCCCCAATTTATCGACGGCCATTTGCACCCCCGCGGGGAAGGCGGCAAAAAATCCATAATCAATCTGGCGCACTTCTACGATGCCCAGCTTTTCAAGACGCTGAAAGTCACTAACCGGATAAAAGCCCAAGGTCCCCTTGT
Source organism: uncultured Chitinophagaceae bacterium (assembly GCA_964467635.1). Taxonomy (GTDB): domain Bacteria; phylum Bacteroidota; class Bacteroidia; order Chitinophagales; family Chitinophagaceae; genus FW021-bin31. Next base: position 3,929 of record CAYXRN010000208.1, read on the forward strand.
CGGAAACCGGCATAGTCAAGGTATCCCTTTGCCCGTTGCGTAGCAGCGCAATGGCTATGTTTTGGTCTTTATGTGCGTTGAGCTGCTGTTGTACCATGCCAAACAGGGGCGTACTATGATGCGCTACGGCAATGATGCGGTCTCCTTTTCGCAAGCCGTGTTTTCCGGCCTCCGACTTCGGCGGAATGCTGTCTACAATAGTAGGCATAGCGGGGGAAAACAACCCGCCTCTTTTGTCACTTTCAATGATGCGGGCCACCAGGTTGACCGGCATCGACAAGGAGAATACGGAATCGCTTCTTTTTACTTTTACCTGTTGGGCGTAGATCATTTTCCCGTTCAGGTCGTCAAAATACTCTACCTGTTCACCGTTAATGGCCAGGATCTTATCGCCGTCTTTAAAACCCAGCTGGTACGCCAGAGAATCATTGACTTCCACTCCGTACTTCAGTCCCGACATGGGAATTTTCTGTTCCCCCCACACCCAAAGGATCATGGCAAAAATCACAAAAGCCAGCAGCACATTCATGGTCACTCCGGCTATCATGACGATCAGTCGCTGCCAGGCTGGCTTTGAACGGAATTCCCAGGGCTTTGGCGGCTGCTTCATCTGCTCCTTATCCATGCTTTCGTCTATCATCCCTGATATCTTCACATACCCGCCCAGCGGAAGCCAGCCGATACCATATTCGGTATCCTTGATCTTTTTCTTAAACAGCGAAAACCAGGGATCAAAAAAAAGATAAAACTTCTCCACCCGGCACTTAAAAAGACGGGCGGTAATGAAGTGCCCGAATTCATGCAAAATAACGAGAATGGACAAGGACAGGATAAGCTGGGCCGCTTTAATTAAAATAACGCTCAGTGTCATGATAAGGT
>CAYXRN010000209.1:0-4798 GCA_964467635.1 uncultured Chitinophagaceae bacterium
TTGATAAAAGTGGAAAAAAAATACCCTTAACGGGTTTAATTTATGGAAGACATCATAAATTGTTTGATTTTTGCGAATTTATACAGGTTTATCAAGAGAGTAAGGGAACCGTAACTATTTTTTATACGAGTTCAAAAAATATAATGGAAACCAAGGCGAAGGAATTATTTAATTCAGAAAATCTTGATATGGAGCTTAAATTTAAAAAAATTAAAGAACCTTATAAAACTCCGTCAGGCAAAGTCTTATTAAAACTTACCCATATTTAAAAATAGAACTAGAAAGCTAAAAAATGAAAGATAAAATTTTCTTAATAACGATTTTTTTAGTCTCCCTACTAATTTTCTTTTCTTCCTGTTCAAAATTTCTTGATAAAAAATCCGACAAAAGCATGGCTATACCATCATCCCTTGATGATTTACAGGCTATACTCGATTATTATCCAGTTATAAACACAAGGGGAGTAAATGCCGGAGAAGTAAGCAGTGATGATTACTATTTAACAGATGAAGACTGGTCATCTTCAAATGTGTATATGAGAAGAATGTATCTATGGAAAAGCGACTCTCTCTTTGCACCTAATTATAATGATTGGGAGTGTGCCTATGAAACTATTTATTCTGCTAATACGGTTATCTCTGGTATAGATGAGATAGAAAAGGATCGCACCAATCAGGTCCAATGGGATAATATAAAAGGAGAGGCGTTATTTTTTCGCGCCAATACGTTTTTTCAAATTGCTGTTGTATGGTGTCCAGCTTATGATGCGACAACTGCAAGGAAGGATTTAGGTATTCCACTTCGTTTGACCACTAATTTTAATATTGCCTCAACGCGCTCAAATGTCGAACAAACCTATAATCAGATTATCAGGGACCTTAAAATGGCGATACAGTTTTTACCTGTAGAGCAGGTCCATCCTTACCGACCGGGAAAGGCAGCAGCTTATGGCCTTATGGCAAGGGTGTATCTTTCTATGCGAAAATATAATTTAGCACAGCTTTATGCCGACTCCTGTCTTAAAATTGATGCTGAGCTTATGGACTACAATGAGATCGATCCTTCTATAACCTATCCCATTCCCAGGTACAATATAGAGGTCCTTTTCGCTGCCAGGATAACAACTCCCTCAATTCACGCAGCGGTTGATTCTAACTTGTTAAGAACTTATGACAAGAACGATTTGAGAAAAATATTATTTTTTAAGAGCAATAATGATGGATCCTTTAAATTCAGGGGTAGTTATGCAAAATCCACCAGTTTATTTGCCGGAGTAGCGACAGATGAAATATACTTGATTAAAGCAGAGTGTGAGGCGAGAAATGGAAATGTATCAAATGCCATGCATGACCTGAATACACTACTTATTAAAAGATGGGAAAAAGGAACTTTTACGCCTTACTCTGCTCCTGATCAAAAGAGCGCCTTAAGACTGATTCTGCTCGAAAGAAGGAAGGAACTATTAATGCGAGGACTGAGATGGATGGATTTAAAGAGGCTAAACAAAGAAGGGTATAATATTATTTTAAGAAGAAAGATAAATGACCAGGTTTACACGCTCGCTCCAAATGATCTTAGATACGCATTACCCATTCCTGAAGACGTAATTGAACTATCTAATATGACTCAAAATCCTCGTTAAAAAATAGGGAAGCCCTAGCTCCCCTATTTTGTACACAATACAAATTAATCAGTGTGGGCTGGAGAAAGAACGCGCCTCAATAGCAGAAATTGCGATTTGCTGATCGTTTGCAAAGTTATTTTGAAGATAATTTTGTAATTCTGACTGAGTATCAACAGAACTGGTAACTTCCATTAATACACATGGCCTTTCTTTTACATTATCGCAACCTTCATCTGAAGGATCATTCAATGTGATTTTCTGATATTTACTACCATCAAAGAAATTGCTGTTTGTTGATGATGTATAAACCCAATATTCAGCAGATAGTTTTGTATCAGGCACTTTGGTTGTAAACGCACTCGCTGCGACCCCGACTATAACAGCCAGGATAGGCAGCATTAATTTTCTGTTAAGCATGTTTTTAAATTTAAAAGTGAAAAAATAAATGAATAAACACCGTGTTTAAAGGGTTAAAAATGATCCTACTCTGTTTCTGCAGATTTTCGGTTCCTCTCTGCTGCCCATAACCCGGGCAGGGGACTGTTGCAACAATATTTTCGTTGATCCTTTTTTTCGTTCTATCGCTTCCGCATACTACGCCGGAATGAACAAACTCCGGCACTGTAATGCGGTTGGCTCTATAGCTGAGCTTGCGTCCTTGTATGTTGATTCTGTCGTTATTCTATTGATTTCCAGCCGCTTTGTGCATTCGGCAGGATAAATAAACTTCAGGATATCTTGTCTTAGCATCGGCATACGTCAAACAGCCCGAACCGAGTGTGCTTTCTTAGCACTCACCCTATAAAATATCTTTTTATTATAAGCCAGTATTCCAATTATAGCTAAAAACATGAACACCAGGTTGAAAACAATGTGCTGTCCCCAGTTTAGCGCACTAACGATGCCGCTGCAACTGCATGGCAAATCTTTCCCTGAAAGCAGCATCAGCATGAGATAAATCGTAAAACTCAGTAATAATCCTGCAGTGCAGTATAAACCGATAAGGCGGGTTTTAGGCACAACTAGCAAGGCGGATACAATAAACTCTGTTGCCGGCAATGCCCAGGCCAAGAAGCCGGCGAACGGGTTCAACATAGGATGCGTATGCAATTGCGCCACAAACACCTGATATTCAAGCAATTTACCAGTGGCAGCATAAACCCACAGAATAATCAAGAGCACCGTAATAACTTCTATAATCCATTTCTTTTTCATTCCACTAATATTTACAAGAGCAAATATCGGTGCTATTCAGATACGTTGTTTTCCCATTCCGACATTTTTAATTGTGCAGATCGGGTCAATTTGAGGTGATTTTCAGGAAAAATCTTCTATTTTCTCCGATAAAAGGCAGGTGAATGGCCGAAATAGTGGCGAAAAGACCTGTCAAAGCTGGAGAAATCATGGTAACCAACCCGTCCGGCGATATCGCCGACAAGCACACCGGATTCTAATAATTTCATTGCATATTCCATTCTTTTTCTCGTTAAATAGGCATAAATAGTTTGTCCGGTATATTGCTTGAATCTGCGTTTTAAAGTAGTTTCATTGATGGCAAATGTCCTGCCCAATAGCTTAATTGTAAACGGGTAATCCAGATGGGCGCCTATAAAAGCGGCGATTTGATCAATAAATTCCTTGTCAGTTTTGGGACGAGGATCCAATCCCAGGGGGGTATTCTGTACATATTTCAATAGTAGTTCTTTACTCTTTATTTCAGTAAAAGTGCTTAATTCTGGTTCTCTATCGGGATGGAAATAAAGGATTTGCTTGATGATCTTTTGAATTTCAGGTGTAATGAATGAAGTATGCTGCCGTACCCCTTCTATAGAACGGTCGGAAAATCGGGTCAGAACCTCCTTCAGTTCAGGATGTTTGGTGGCCAGCCGCATTAATATCCGGGGTGAAAAATCAATATGAAATGATTTATAGAATCCGGGCTTGAACCATGCTTTGTGATGTATTTTTCCGGGTACATAAAAAAGGTTGGCACATTTTTCAATAAGCCATGCTTCACCAAATCCTTCCAGATAGCATTTAATATTCCCTTTCAGCGTAAAATGCAATGGTATTACGGATCGAGGCATATATGGGTGGGCTAATATATCTACTAATATGTTAAAGATATTTAGCTGGATACGACAATTCTTGGCTCTGATGATTTGTGTAAGATAATCTCCAAATGCACCTCTTATACAGAGCGGCTTAGCGTTTGCAATATTAAACTGCTTATAGTGATCAGGTACTTCATTTAATTTAACAAGGGGGTTAGGATATTGTAATAGGCGAAACTCCATAGACAAAGGGTTAGGATAAGAAGTAATTATATATGAGATTCGAATCGGTTTATCTTTTATAACTGCCTGAGTACTGAACTGTACTACTCCAGCTCTACGCTTTATCCTTCTGCATAAAAAGTTGTTTCTGATCGCAGCAGTCAACGAAAAACATGTTCAAATATACGGTTAATCTTACTTTTTGCTGTTCTCGGGCATTTTTTATAAACGGGCGTATTGTATAGATGAATGCAACCATTAGTGGTGTGAAAATACAAATATTCCAGCTCATGTGGGGAAATATGGTATGTAGTGTTTGCAAGTCAATAAAAAAACTTTTATTACCTTAGTCTGAATATTGACATAATTTTAAATCTCACAGGGGAGATGTAATCTCCTTAGCAGAACATACGCTATTATGTTGAAAGCTGATTATAACGACAAAAATAAGGTGGTTAATATTCTTGCCGCATCCTTTGATAACAATAAAAGTATTAATTATATTGTAAAGCAGGACAGCAAACGAAATGCTCGTATTCGTACTTTAATGACCTATTCCTTTGAGGCTTGCCGTTGTTTCGGAGAGATTTTCATTTCAGACGGTAAACATACATGCGCACCGGTTCTTTACCCCGACCAAAGAAAAACGACGATAAAATCAATTTCACTGGACATTCAATTAGTATTTCAATGCCTGGGCTTCAAAAGCATAAAAAAAAACGCTCAGGAGAGAATCATTAATATTGTGGAAACAACCTAAGGAGCCAATGACCTATATTTGGTTTATTGGCGTGGATCCACTCAAACAGAACAAGGGAAAAGGGAGCCTGCTTTTAGATTCTATTCTGGAGGAAAGCAAACAAATGAGGAAGATAGTTTGCCTGGAAACATCCACATT
>CAYXRN010000210.1:0-4759 GCA_964467635.1 uncultured Chitinophagaceae bacterium
GGTACAATTCGCCATCAATATACGCTTTGTCTAAATATACTAGCAGTAGTGAACTCGATATCGCATTTAAATGTCTCCTTATGGATAAAAAACTGCAAATTGGTATTGTGGGTAGCGATTTATATTATGGAAACGTTTCGGATCAGATATCCTACATAAACAAGATTAAACAAATAGGGAGAATTTATTTTCCTACTCGGCATTTTAAGTTCACTATATCTTACAATTTTGGAAATAAGGATATTAAGTCTTCAAAAAGTAAGTTCGGGAATGAGAACGAACAAAATAGACTATGAAAAGATGTCTGCAAACAAGTCTAAGAGGCGTTTAGGACTATTGTATATTCCGATGAACGAGGCCCTTCGTCACTTTTGGTGACTATTCATATTCCATCATGACCATTCTTTTCAACAAATCAAATCCGGCCCTGCCATACATGCGACGCTTGATGAACTTCAGCCTGTTAACGTGTCCTTCCAGTTGTCCATTGCTGTAATACTGCGGGTGGATTTTCTATCGGATTATCCAAAAGTCTGGATCCGATAGAACGATCGAGAAATACGATAAGGTCAGTAACTTGGAGTTAATTTCAATAATCAGTATATTCGCTATCTACTCAGCTTTTTATTTCCCTGACTTGATTTTTACTGGCAAATTTTGAAAAAAACAAAGGCCAAGCAAACCTAACCGTCATAAATTACTGATAATCAGTGTGCCCGGGGCGGGAATCGAACCCGCACGATATTGCTATCACCAGATTTTGAGTCTGGCGCGTCTACCAGTTCCGCCACCCGGGCCTTGGAAAAGGCATTCTGCTTTTAAAACAGCGTGCGCAAAAATAGATAAACTCTTTAAAACAACCAACTACAATATCAGGTATGATGGAGTTACCGTATATTTGATATATCAACTATGAAAGAACTGAAGATTGCCCTCATCAGGGAAGGTAAAATACCACAAGACAACAGAGTAGCGTTTACTCCACGTCAATGCAACTGGATTGCTAATAATTACTCGCAAATAAAATTAGTGATACAGCCCGCCCCCAATCGCTGCTTTTCCGATGAAGAATATCGGCATGAAGGCCTGACCGTACAGGAAGATATCAGTGACTGTGATATTCTGATGGGTATTAAAGAAGTGCCGGTAGATCAGCTCATTCCCGGTAAAACCTACTTCATGTTCTCTCATACGCGTAAGGAACAACCCTATAACCAAAAGCTGATGCGGGCCCTCCTCGACAAGAAAATCACATTAATTGATTATGAATGCCTGACCCATGAGGACGGACATCGTATATTGGGCTTCGGTTTTTTTGCCGGCGTGGTAGGGGCTCATAACGGGCTTATGGCTTATGGTAAAAAGACCGGAGCGTTCGCTTTCAAACGTGTGACAGCATGTAAAAATCTGCAAGAACTATCGGAGACCTACTTTGGCATTAAGTTGCCTCCATTGAAGATCGTGATTACCGGATCCGGAAGGGTCGCCGCCGGCATCTTGGAGGTGATGGGAATGCTCGGAATTAAAGATGTTCCACGTGGAGAGTTCCTCATCTCCGAATACAAATATCCGGTCTATACCCAGCTCAAAGCCGGTGAATTATATCTCCGAAAGCAGGAAAAGACCTACGACCGGGAAGATTTCCACTTACATCCGGAAGCTTATGAATGTGAGTTCCTGCCCTTCGTAACTGCAGCAGACCTGCTGATTAACGGCATTTACTGGGATAAGAACATGGCCCCCCTTTTTCCCTCGGAGGAAATTAATAAACCGCATTTCCGAATTAAAGTGATTTCGGATATCACCAATGATCTGCACGGTTCCGTTCCCTGTAACCTGGGTGATTCGACCATTGAAGCGCCAGTCTATGGGGTGGACCGGAAAACACTTGAGAAACGTCCGCCCTATCTTCCCGAAACGCTGGATATGATGTGTGTGGGCAACCTTCCGAACGAGCTGCCAAGAGACGCCTCGCAATATTTTGGCGACCAGTTGATGAAATATGTACTGGACGAAATATTTGAAAAAGAAAGCCGACTGCTGCAAAAAGCGACTATCGTGTCCAACGGCAAGTTGACGGGGAACTTCTCCTATCTTCACAGTTATGCAATGACCGGTCAACCAAAGCATTAGCGTGCACTCCCAGAGATATACTACTTTACTAGATGCAGACGTCGCATAATACACGGTCTAATGAACTTCACCTACCGATGGGGTGGTTTACGCTACATCGGATGAAATCATATTCCACTCGCTACATTTTTTAAAGAATATCCGGCTGCAAAAGATAATTATGTATATTCGTTCAAAGCTTTATTGAATCGCCGTTAAAAAACAAATTATGGCTTCCGCTAAACATACTCCAAATTGGCAGTCTCTTCCCGATGCAGTCGATATCGAGAATTTGAAGGAGGTAGAACCCCTTTCTTTATTCACCTCCTTCGACGTTGAACTTTTTCAGGCAGGGCGACATTTTCGTTTATATGAGAAATTTGGCGCACATCCCTTAAAATTCCAGGAGATTCCTGGAGTGTATTTCGCTGTTTGGGCGCCACAGGCAGCATATGTTTCGGTGATTGGTGATTTCAACGATTGGGATGGTTTTTCACATACCCTCTTTCCCCGATGGGATCATTCAGGGATATGGGAAGGCTTTATCCCCTATCTCGAAGCGGAGCAACTGTATAAATATTTTATCAGAGGAGAAAAAGGCGAGACCTTTGAGAAAGGAGACCCTTTTGGGAACTTTTGGGAAGTAAAGCCTAAGACTTCCACAATTGTCTGGGATCTTAAACACCGCTGGACCGATGGGACATGGATGAAAAATCGAAAGCGCAAAAATGCTTTAGACACTCCCTGTTCCGTTTATGAAGTGCACCTAGCCTCTTGGCAGCGTCCTGACCCGGCAAACGAAGATCGCTATTATACCTATAAGGAAATTGCAAGCCGGCTTGTTCCCTACGTAAAAGACCTCGGATTTACTCACGTCGAGTTAATGCCGGTAATGGAGCACCCTTTTGACGGCTCCTGGGGCTACCAGCAAACTGGATACTTCGCCCCCACATCGCGTTTTGGGACGCCCCAGGATTTCATGAAAATGGTACAGGCTTTTCATAAAGCTGGTATAGGAGTAATTTTGGACTGGGTTCCCTCCCACTTCCCCTTCGACGCACATGGCCTTCACCGCTTTGATGGCTCATTTGTTTATGAAAGCGAGGATCGGCGCAAGGGATTTCAACCGGACTGGAACAGTTATGTATTTAACTACGCGCGCGGTGAGGTACGTTCCTTTCTGAATAGCAGCGCCTTTTTCTGGCTGGATAAGTTCCACGCGGACGGCCTCCGTGTGGATGGAATTTCGTCTTTTATTTACAGGGACTTTTCCAGGAAAGAGGGAGAATGGGAGCCCAATCAATTTGGAGGCAGGGAAAATCTGGAAGCCATAGATTTTTTGCGGGAGCTCAATAAAATGATCTATCAAGAATATCCAGATGTGCAAACCATAGCCGAAGAATCTACTTCGTATTATGGCGTCTCCAAGCCAGTATATCTGGGTGGACTGGGTTTTGGGATGAAGTGGATGATGGGATGGATGCACGATACACTGAAGTATTTCAGCATGGACCCTTATTTCCGACAATGGCATCAAAGTAAGCTTACTTTTAGTATCATGTACGCCTTCAGTGAAAATTTCATGCTGGCGCTTTCACACGATGAGGTCGTACACGGGAAATCTCCCTTGATTTATAAAATGTCCGGAGATGAATGGCAAAAATTTGCCAATCTGCGAACTTTATATACTTACATGTTTACGCATCCCGGCAGCAAATTACTATTTATGGGAGGCGAGTTTGCCCAAACCAGTGAATGGGATTACCATACCCAGCTAGATTGGCATTTACTGCAATACGATTTGCATAAAGGCATGCAAACGCTGATCAGGGATCTGAATAACCTGTATCGCTCCGCTCCTGCCCTATATGAGAAACAATTCAGCTACGAAGGTTTTGAATGGAATGATCTTTCCGATCATCAACATTCAATCTTTATCTATGAACGAAAAGGAATCAAAGACGAAAATAATCTTCTTATTGCACTAAATATGACGCCACAGCCGAGACACGGCTATTTCATTGGCTTATTTAAAAAAGAAAGCTGGAAAGAACATTTCAACAGCGACGATAAAAAATACGGAGGAAGCGGAGTAAAGAATGACGGTATTTTAACCGCGCGTGAGACACCACACAATGGTAAACCTTATTCGATGCAGGTGACGCTGCCGCCCTTGGGAGCAGTTGTCTTAAAGAAAGTAAATGACAAAACATAGCGTGATAGCCGTAGGGCAATGAAAAACCAGGCTGTTAATTTTCTAACAAGGCACGGGTGAACTACCCACCCACGGCAGAGCCGATGGGTTGGGCTTCGGGCTTCACAGACCTACGCTTCTCAAAAGAAGTCTGATTTGAGTCTCCACCGGGGTAATCGACAGTCCCTGCCGATAGAATGTTTTTTGCTGCGTTCAAGTCTCCGAATTGAAAAGTAAGAACAACGGATTGTCGCTATATGCACGAAGGAGAAATTTTATTCTTTTCATTTCCAGCACAACGAGACCTGTCATCTCTTATTTACAGGAGAGATATACCTTTTTTTTGCCAAATACGCAGGTCTGAGTAAATGTGTCGGTATTTTGTATCACACATTCAAAAAATTGCTCCATTAGGTCGAAAACATCACCGTACATCTGTACAAATCGTTCAAA
>CAYXRN010000211.1:0-4734 GCA_964467635.1 uncultured Chitinophagaceae bacterium
CGTTAGTGGACATGACGCCCATGAGTGACGTAGCCTTTTTGTTAGTGACATTTTTTATGTTGACAACGAAGTTCAAGCCACAACAGCCCATTGAAGTAGTAACCCCGGCCGCTATATCAACGACTGTACTGCCCGAAAGCGATGTGGCATTGGTTACCATCGCAAAAGACGGAAGGGTCTTTTTTGGTGTGGATAACCAGAACCAGCGGTTGAAGATGGTCCAGGCCTTTAATGAGTCCTATAATTTAGGATTAACCCCGGAGCAAATGCAAAAATTTTCCTGGGAAGCTTCTGTCGGTGTACCGCTGAATGAGTTAAAGACTTTTCTTACCGGCTTGAGTCCTGATCAACAGGGTGCCGGCGCTGAGGTTGAGCAGCCGGGTATTCCTATAGATTCGGCAGATGGAGAATTGCGGCAGTGGATCCGTTACACCCGAAATACCAGCACTAGTCCTGGAAAGCTTAAGTTTGTTATAAAAGCGGATGACAACACAAAGTATAAAGTCGTTGACCGGGTTTTGGATATTTTCAAAGATGAAAGTATTCACAAGCTGCATCTTATAACCTCATTGAAAGGTATCCCCGTTGGAACCCCTGCTTATGAGACGGCACAAAAGACCTCATCGGGCGGATAACCGTATATCAAGAACAGCAAAAAAATTTAATAAAAGATATAAAACGAAACAACCATGTCGGCTGAAAATTTAGCAGAAGGAACTTCGAGTAGTAAGCATAAAGGGACAAGAAGTAAAAAGCTGTCTACCCGTGTAGATATGACGCCTATGAGTGATGTGGCTTTCTTGTTGGTAACCTTCTTTATGCTTACGACCACCTTGTCGAAGCCCAAAACAATGAACTTGTTTTTGCCGCACGATGTAAAAGACGAGGAACAGCAAAATAAAGTGAAAGAAAGCCAGGCGCTTACTATTCTTTTAGGCAAGGATAATAACCTCTATTACTATGAAGGAATCGGCCAGAAGGCGGCAGAAAATCCTGCTGATCTGGTGAAGAAAAGTTCCTATGAATTAAAAGGAGGTATCGGAGACGTGTTAATGGATAAGGCAAGAAGTGTCATTCAAAACTCTGGTGGCCAGGACAGCATCGTAGTCATTATCAAGCCTATGGAGGAGTCTAGCTACGAAAATGTAGTGAGCATTCTGGATGATATGAACATTTATGAGATTAAAAAATACGCCTTGGTAGAATTTACCAAGAACGATCAGAAACTAATAGACGCAAAGAAAAATGGTGGCGTCGCCCCGGCGACTGAAACAGAAGGAGAATAGCAATTTTTTGTGGAATCAGCACGTTTTTTGCATCTTCTTAATAAAAAGAGACGACTAATAAAATGGAAGCTAAAAATTATTTAAAAGCGGACTTTCTTGATATCCTTTTTGAGGGTAAAAACAAGAGTTATGGCGCCTATGTGTTGAGACGTCAGCATACTAAAAGAGTCACTAAGGCGATCATCATCATTATCTGCCTGGTTCTCCTCAGTATAGGTGCAATCGCTCTTTCTAAGTACATGAAAGCCAACGCGCCCGTTGAGAAAAAGCCCGTGCAGAAGGATGTGGTACTGCAGCAGGTCGACATCAAAAAGCCTGATTTGCCACCGCCACCTCCGCCACCACCGGCTCCCGAGCCGCCGAAGCTGAAAACGCAGGTGAAATATACACCTCCGAAGGTAGTGGAAGACGAACTGGTTCGTCCGGAAGAAGAACCACCGGATTTAAGTAACCTGAAGGATGTAGCCATTAGTACGGTGAGCAAGGTAGGGGATCCCAACGGTATTGATCCTGGTCTGGTCCAGGAATCCGGTACCGGTGTTACGCAGGCAGCCCCTGCTCCCGCGGACAAGGTGTTCCAGTTCGTGGAACAGATGCCTGGTTTTCCCGGTGGACAGGAAGCCTTGATGAAGTACTTAAGTGACCACATACGGTATCCTGCCATCGCCCGGGAAAATGGTATTCAGGGAACCGTGGTTGTACAGTTCGTGGTGAATACAGATGGTTCTATTGTGAATGTGAAGACCGTAGGACAGAAAAAAGGTGGTGGATTAGAGGAAGAAGCTATGCGCGTGGTGAAAGGGATGCCTAAATGGACTCCCGGTAAACAAAACGGACGTAGCGTAAGGGTTCAGTTCAGCTTGCCGATCCGGTTTAAATTGCAATAATCATATTCTGAAAATTTAAGTGAAATCCCCTGCAATTATTTTGTAGGGGATTTTTTGATAGCTGGCGTATTATAAGGCAGCTACTTGAGACGGACGCGGAGGGTATAAAGTCATTAAGAACCTGACGGTACATGTGGTTGGAAGAAGCCTTCATAAGACACCGAATGAAATAGCAAACTACCGGGAACGCTATAGCCGGGAAAGATTGTGAAAGAATGCTGTTATTGTTGTCGAAACCTTTATCTCCACCAATTTAACATTTGCAGAACGACTTGCCGATAGCTGGACAATAGCCGGAAACAAAGGCGGATTTATGGCCCAACATGAGTATACGGTTGGTCATAACAGACGATTATTAATATTGACTGAGAAAGAAACGGGATCTAGCGATAGTGGCATTAAGACGACATTAGAGCTAAAAAATCCAGCCATTTCCGCGGTCCTTTGGTCAAATGAAAGTATAAGGTCCTGCTGGAGCTCCAACAGCTTGTGAGCGGCTTAACCATTGTAATCTCTGCCTGAAGTGGTCCAATACGCGTACCAGAATCATTCCGGTGTTCAGCTCCGATTATTGCTTCCCTTCCTCGTAATACACGGGGTTGGCGATAATCGCAAATTTGTATTTATCTCCCCGGTAGTAGGAACGCTCAATCTCCACGACCTGTTCGCCTTCACTTAAAACCACGCTGTCCAAAACATAGACCGCAATAGAGTGGGAAACATCAAAGTTATTCTCTTCGGTATCCTTCGTAAAGATCCGTACCCCCAAGGTTTGCTTTACATCACTGATTTTCAGGTGGTACTGATCCTCATAGGCTTTGAAATGTGAGATGTCAGTAGGCAGTCGGTTGATCCCAGGGCATAAGTTCAACGAAATATATTTGGTTTCATCTTTCATCAGATCATCGTCCGCATAGCGGAGCAGATGAATCTTAATCACTGGTCCTTCAATAATGTAGTGTTTGCTGTTGACGTCCGATGAGATGCCGTCCTGCAAGATGGTCTTTTCCAAGATAATATCCTTGTGCGTAAAGCCTTCGGCAACCAGATAATCATGAAAGCCCCGACGGGTGGCATCAATCGAGCCGATGGTCCGGACCAGTTGGTGTTCCGGTGTCCGGTTTAATACAAAAGTTCCCTTTCCCTTAATACGTTTTCCCCAGCCTTTCGACTCAATCTCGAGCAATACCTTCCGAGCCGTCGTATTGCTGATCTTAAATTCTTTAATGAGTTCATTCTCAGACGGAATCTGATCACCGGGAAGCCATTCGCCCGATTTAATCTTGTCGATGATATGCTGACTAATCGTGACGTACTTTGATTTCATGCTCATCTTCGGTTTTGAGCGGTTAGGAGAAAAAACGGAATGCGGGTACACCTCACACTCGTTTGCTATAGTAAACTAAGGCTACACATTTTCCAGTTTTACTGTGTGCGTTAGCTTACTTGCATTGCAAAAGTAAAGAAAATCCCTTGCAGGCAACAAAAGAAGACGGATAAGTTAACCTTTATAAGATATTTCGCAAGTTAAAATCACATGATGGGAGAGGCCTTCTAAATGAAAAAAAATTACTTAGTGCGTAAAGATGCTGTTTAACCAAGCATCGTTGTTTTTCGCAGGTGGGCCAATTCAGCGGTGTAATTTGGAGGTGTTTTTCTGGTTGGCACCATTATATACCTTACTGTTGTCCATATGCATCCCTTCCATTCGATCGGTCGTTCTTGATGAAGCAGCCGAAGTTAAGCAGCTAAAAAAAAAATTATTAAATAAAAATTTGGAAATCTCGAAGGTTAGTATTTTATTTGCGGGTACTTAGTGCGTTAAGTTAAATGGTTAGACGCTATATACCACATATCATCCTTTTGATGCTTTTTATCGCCACTGGTCTGAGCTTTCTGGACCGGCAGGTGCTGTCCATAACCATTATCAAAATTCAACAGGAGTTTCACATTACAGACGTCCAATACGGTTGGGTGAATACCAGTTTTTTAATCAGCTATGCTTTAATGTTTACCGTCGGAGGGCGGTTAATGGATTCGGTCGGCGGTAAAATCGGTATGGCTGCTTCCCTGGCTCTCTGGTCCATAGCTACCGGGCTCCATGGGTTTATGACTGGTTTTGCACAACTCATTGCGCTGCGTTTCCTTTTGGGTGCCGGAGAAGGCGGTTGTTTTCCCGGCGCAGCCAAGATCGTGTATCGTTGGTTTGATGAAAAGAGAAGGGCCATGGCGAATGGCGTTGCGATTGGCGGCTCTGCAATCGGCGCGGTGCTCGCCCCGCCGCTGGTGATCTTGATTTCCGGTCATTTTGGTTGGCGCTGGAGCTTTATCTTAACCGGTCTGATCGGTCTTGTTTGGGTCATTTTCTGGATGATCGTTCCCTGGAAAAGACAAAATTCAGCTGCAGGAGTTACGAAAAGTGAAGCGCGTTTGCGATCTAAAGCCATCACTTTTTTGACACTGCTTAAAAATAAAGAAGCATTCATTTTTATCCTCATCCGGTTCATGCTGGATCCGGTGATCTATTTTATCATGTTTTGGGTTCCCAAGTACCTTCATGA
>CAYXRN010000212.1:0-2911 GCA_964467635.1 uncultured Chitinophagaceae bacterium
CTCTTTTACATGCGGGGGATAAATACACCTATGAAAAAGACAGTACGCACTTCTACCTGCCTTTAATTGTCTTTGATAAAGATACCTTAGCACTCTATAATTATGATGTTTATTATCAGATGGGGGGTACGATGGATCTATATTCGACCACAATAATCGAATATCCAGACGTGGGCGTACCTATTAGTCATCAAACTTTTTATGGTTATCATTATGCGAAACATTACCAGATTGAACAAAAAAACACCACCACCAGCCGGGGGAAACAGGCGACTACCAGACTGTATTATCCTCCCGATATAGATAATCCATCTGATGCCGTACAGGCATTAATAGCCGCTCATCGTGTAGCCGTTCCATTGAAATTAGAAACCTTATTAAAGTCGGGGGCAAGCGGTATGGAGTTATCAAGAACGACCCACATAACTCAATATAAGGACTGGGGAAATGGCATTATTGCTCCCGAGGTGCTGAAAACCTCATACAATTCGGGCGCCTTCGATACAACCAATCGATTTTTTGCCTATGATATACATGGGAACCCGGCAGAAGCAGCCGGGAAAGAGGGAATCCACACCGTTTATCTTTGGGGATATTCTTCTCAATATCCGGTGGCTAAGGTAATAGGAAGTGATTATACTACAGTAAAAAGTTGTATTAATCAAACCATTCTGGACAGCGCTTCTAAATACACGGATGCTCAACTTCAAACTGAACTCAATAAAATTCGAACGGACCTTGCAGGAACCAATGCGCAGGTATGGACCTATACTTATTCACCCCTGATAGGCAGGACCAGCGAAACAGATCCAAGGGGGAATACCCGTTATTATGAATATGACGGATTTGGCCATCTTACACTGATCCGGGATGGAGAACGGAAAATAATAAAACAGTATGCTTATCACTACTTTACTCCACCAACCATTTATTATAGTGAAGAGAAGAGCGCGTCGTTTATATGTCAATGTTCCAATGGGTATGACGGCAGTTCCGTTATTTACACCGTCCCGGCAGGCGCTTATTCATCCGCTATTTCACAGGATGATGCCAATCAAAAGGCACAGGATGATATAGATGCTAATGGACAGACCTATGCTAATACGCACGGGACTTGTACACTTACTATTTACGTTACCCTGACTACATCGCAGGGGGCTCCTATTTTTGAATCCGGCTGTCTGAATACCTATAGCGATATTACCCTTCATTTTTATAAAGATGCGGCACATGTTATTCCGTACAGTGTCAGCAACCTGGAGGTAGAGGTAGAAGAGACTACCACCCATTATATAAACGGCCAAGCCGGTACTCCCGGTTATTCTTATACAACCTATACTTGTAATGGAAACAGTTATACGCTCTCGTCGCAACTCACTTACCATGCCTGTACTTCCGGTAATTGTTTCCCCAATATTTGTCTTCCCGGGCCTAACGATCCTTATACAACCTATAGCTTTTCGCTGGTAAACGCGACTTTTACATTCACTCAATAAAATCTTACACTATGTGGATAAAATATAAATACCCTTTGTTGCTGTTGCTGATAGTCCTGTCTGCCACTTCCAGCCGGGCTCAAAAAATATATCAAACCGCCCGTAAGGAAGCAAGCGGCCTGAAAGTGCTTTTTGATTTATCCATGCAACAGGAGGACAGCCTAAGCACTCTTCTTCCGGCTTATTACAAAGAAAAGTCGGCTTTTCTACAGCATCCGCATCCAGATACCGACGATGCAAAAAGATTACAGGCGGTGTATGATGGAATTCTCAAAAAAACATTCACTAAAAAGCAATACCTGCTATATGAGCAAGTAAAAGTGCGACACCTGAAATTGATGTATCAAAGAACAAAAGCCAAAGACGAAGCAGTCAAAACGATCGGCGCGCCGATTTTCCCTTCTGATTATTAATAGCCTGATTAAATTTTTTGAAATGAACACTCCCCTGAATAACAAATGGCTTTTCTATCTCACAAAGATAAACCGGCTTTCCCTTGTTTGGGCTTGTCTGTTATCAGGAATTAGCGCCACAGCCCAGGTGAAGCCTACTACGACTACAGCCCCGCCCCCGAAAACGCCTGTGACCTCTCCGGCAGCCTATCCTGCCGCTATGCCGGTCAATTACATCCGGACCTGGACCCCCTCCATGCCTGCCACCGATCCAAATGCGGTGGTTTCTCCCAGCCGTACCACAGGCCAGGTGAAACAATCCACCCAATACTTTGACGGCCTGGGGCGCCCTTTGCAGACCGTTACCAAAAGGATTACTCCTGCAGGAAAAGACCTGGTTGCCCCTGTTGTCTATGATGCATTTGGCAGACAAGTCTATCAATATCTCCCCTATCCCCAAACCACTGCCAATACCAATGACGGTAAATTCAAACTCGATCCCTTTAACAATCAAAAGGCGGCTCTTGAAGGATTAAACCTATATCCCGGGGAACAGATCTATTATGGCAAAACCCATTATGAAGCTTCGCCTCTGAACCGGGTACTAAAAACGATGGCTCCCGGCAACAGTTGGGCCGGCAGTAACCGCGGTGTCTCGCAATCTTATGAGACTAACACCTCTGCCGACGGTGTACGTATCTGGAACATCGCTTTTTCGCCGGGGAGTCTGCCCACAAGCACGGCTTCTTATGATCCCGGTGAGTTATTTAAGCAGGTGACCACTGATGAAGCCGGGAACCGGGCGGTATCCTTTAAAGACAAACAGGGACGTGAGATACTAAAAAAGGCAGCTATGTCAACCGGGGCCGGAGACGGCCATTCCGGCTGGCTCTGTACTTATTACGTGTATGACGACTTAGGCAACCTGCGTTTTGTCATTCCGCCGAAAGCGGTAAAATGGCTTGCTGCACATCAGTGGGATTTTTCCTCCCCCTCCGGGGGAGGGCAGGTGGGGGCCGAGTT
>CAYXRN010000212.1:2921-4734 GCA_964467635.1 uncultured Chitinophagaceae bacterium
CTTCCGTTACTAATATGATGAAAGAAAGCGGTTGATCATCAAAAAGGCGCCAGGGGCCGCCGAAGTGCAACTGGTGTATGACCGGAGGGACCGGCTGGTATTCACCCGGGATGGCAATCGAAAAGATGTTGACGAATGGCTGGTTACATACTATGATGGATTGAACCGTCCGGTAGAAACCGGGATATATCATGCTACCACTTCCCGTACCGGTTTGCAAAACATCATGAATGGGGCGACTTCCTCCTATCCACAAATCCCGGCCCCCGCCGATCTGTCGGTAAGCGGCCGCAGCGGCAATACGCCTGATATATATGTTGCCACAAACAGCATCACGCTTTTGCCGGGATTTGAAAGCGGGGCGAATGATGCATTTACAGCATACATTGATCCCAATGCCATGATAGCGGATCCCACCGGAACACTTACCAGCAATCCGCTGCCTCCTATTGATCCTCTTCTTGTCACGCCCCTTACCTACACCTACTATGATGATTACACCTGGAGCGGACACCAGTCGTTTGCAAGCAGCTACTTGTCCAAGACCACTGCGGCAGGCAACCCGTATGCGGAAAACCCTTCCTCTTACAGCAAAAAAACCAGGGGGATGATCACCGGTAGCAAGGTAAGAGTATTGGGAAGCGATCCCGGAAAATGGCTGACCACCACCACTTACTATGATGACAAAGGAAGGGTACTGCAAACCCGCTCTACCAACTTCAGCGGCGGTACTGATGTGGTGACTAATAAATACGATTTTTCCGGCAAGCTGCTCAGCAGCTATGTGGTGAACCATAACAATAACAGCACAGTAAGCCCGGAAACCCGGGTACTTACCGAAAACCATTATGATGCGGCAGGCAGGCTGCTCACCGTCACCAAAACCATCAATGACCAGTCTTCCACGGAACGAGTGATAGCTACCAACACTTATGATGAACTCGGCAGGCTCAAAACCAAAGAATTGGGCAACAGCCTGGAAACCCTAAACTATACATACAACATCCGGGGCTGGCTGACCGGGATCAACCGGCAATATGCTGGAGGCAGTGGCAGCCATTACTTTGGGATGGGGCTCAATTATGACTACGGCTTTACCCAAAACCAGTACAATGGTAACATTGCCGGGCAAATATGGCGCACCAGCGGCGATAGTAAAAGAAGGGCCTACGGGTTCAGCTATGACGACATCAACAGGCTGACCAAAGCCGACTTTACCCAGTACAGCAGCGGCTGGAACACCAGCGCAGGGGTAGATTATACCGTGAGCAACCTGAACTACGATGCCAACGGGAATATTACATCGCTGAAGCGGCTGGGATTGATCAGCACCAGTTCCGGCACCGTGGATAATCTCACCTATGGCTACCAGAGCAACAGCAATCAGTTGGACCATGTCACCGATAATGGTGGCACCAGCGCCGAGCTGGATGATTTCAAAGACGGCCATACCGGCAGCGGGGATTACAGCTATGATGCCAATGGCAACCTAAAGAAAGACCTGAATAAAGGCATCAGCAGCATCACTTACAATTATCTCAACAAGCCGGAATTGGCGGACTGCACATTCGCAATAATTTAGAACACTTGTTAAAGCTGATAGATAGCGCCACATTCCCCAATAATAATTACCTGGATTGTTTCGATGATATGGCTTTTGTCATTGCATGCTTGTTTACGCTTTTACGGGAGATAAAATAGGGAAGACCCGTCCGTATGGCTTCGTAAGGTGGAGCTGCAGACGGGTCTGGTCTTTGGGGATTGGTCTAATCGGGTCTCTGACTCAGAACTTTTCCGTTGGCATCAAAGACCA
>CAYXRN010000213.1:0-4731 GCA_964467635.1 uncultured Chitinophagaceae bacterium
ATTTACAACCGCATTTTTTCAATTAGGGAATGCCCCCAAGTATCTCGTAGAGAATATGTGGACACCAGAAAACAGGGATGCAAAGTATCCCAGACTTTCAGACATTAAAGTTCAGAATAATAAGTGGGCCTCTACTCTTTGGATTGTGGACGGGAGTTATTTAAGACTTAAGTCAGTCCAAATTGGTTACTCCTTACCGAAGCACCTTATTAAAAAGATAGGGGGTAAGGCACTTAGGATATATGTTGCAGGCGGAAATGTTTTTACCTGGACAGAGTTTCCTTATATGGATCCCGAAGCTCCTGATGTATCGAATGGGTTTTATCCGCAACAAAAAACCTATGAAGTGGGTTTAGAAGTGAAGTTTTAACATTATAAGTACTTGATCATGAGAAAGAAAATAATCTTTATTTTACCATTTTTACTTGTAAGCATAATAATGGGCTGTAATGACTTTTTAGAGCCTAACCCACGCGATAGATTAAGTGACAAAATGTTCTGGGAAAATCAGGAGGCTACAGATTTGTATTTGAATTCTTTTTATACGTATCTGGCTTCATATGGAAATTTTGGCAACTCACAGTTTCGTGATGGGTTGTTGACAGAGGGAATGACCAGTATGTTGAAATATGGTTCTATCGGCATTGCTAATAAGATCGTTTTTAATCCGTATTTTGTAACTGCGGATCAAACCCAAGGACTGGTTATTTGGAGTACATCCTATGAAAGAATCCGGAGAGTCAATGAGTTTTTAAAAAGCCTTAGGGACTTTTCGACTTATGATCAAGAAGTTAATCAAAAATACGAAGCACAGGCAAGGTTTATTAGAGCCTTCTTATATTATCAGCTTTTATTGCGTACGCATACTGTCATCCTTTACGACCAGCTTCCTGACGGAAATGATAAGCCATTAAGCGCTGAAGATGCTTGTTGGGATTTTGTTGAAAGTGATCTAAACTTTGCCATAGAAAATCTACCAGTATCCTGGGAAAGCGCCTATAAAGGGCACATCACAAAGGGAGCTGCTTACGCAATGAAATCTAGGGCTATGCTTGTCGCTAAACGATGGGAAAAGGCTCGCAAAGCTGCTAAAAACGTCATTAATCTTAAAGAGAATGGAGCGCCGGTGTATCAGTTGAATCCGGTATACAAAGATGCGTTCAAGTCCTATTTTGACGGTAATAAAGAATCCATTTTAGAGTTTCGCTATCAGTTACCAAATCCACATCATTCCTTTGACAGAAACTTTGCGCCAGGCGGAGATTGGCCCGACCATGGCGGAGAAGCAACGCCAACTCAAGAAATGGTGGAAGAATATGAACTGGCCGGTGGGGGCAGAGTAGATTGGTCAACCTGGCATCAGGGAGAAACAACAACAGAACCTCCTTATGACCAGTTGGAGCCCCGCTTCCAGGCATCTATATTATACAATGGAGCCGAATGGAAAGGGAGGAAAATAGAAGCGTTTGTTGGAGGAAAGGACGGTTATGTTGATTATGGGCAACAGCCCCTAACTTATGGGAAAACAACAACGGGATATTATTTAAGAAAATATCTGGATGAGGACATTTCTGATATTTCTACCACCTATAGCGACCAACCATGGATTGAAATCAGACTGGCTGAAGTATATTTGAATTTAGCTGAAGCTTGCGCAAATCTGGGTGAGGATGCTGAAGCTAATTCAGCGATTAAGAGAATAAGAAATCGGGTGAGTTTACCGTATACTGATAAAACGGGTGAGGAACTCATGGAAGCCATAAAACATGAAAGGAAGGTGGAATTGGCTTTTGAAGGATTTCATTATTGGGACCTTAGAAGGTGGGGAGATGCGAAGAAAGAACTTAATAATGTCAGGTTTCACGGGTTGAAGATTACAAAAGAAGGCTCTACTTTAACTTATGAGTATGTAGACGTAGATCATCAGGATCGCCATTTTCCTGATAGATTTTACAATTTTCCCATTCCCACTTCAGAAATTTCAAACAACAATGCAATCAGTCAAATTAGCGGCTGGTAAAATTAATATTATGAGAAAAATAGCTATAATAGTTTTCACTGGAATAACATTTTTACTTGTTAATGGCTGTTTGAAACCGGCTGAGAACATTTCTGCACCGACTTATGGAATGACCGGGATCTCAGCACAGTTTGCGGATGAGTCTATCTCTGTAGAGCGATTCACTACTTCGCAAAAGCCACCTTTTGGAGATACAATAAGAATACAGTTCCCAAAATATTACCCGCAGGGGTCAAATAATCCTATAGACATCTCAGAGATGCGAATGACAGCTACTCTTCCTGTAAATGTGTCTATTCATCCTAAACTTACTGTAATGGATTTAACAAAGCCGAATACGATATATGTCGAAAATTCGGATGGTACCATTGATAAACATGTGATTGTCGGTGAGATAATGCCGTAACGAGAGCCGATTTTCCCTTTGTCTTGGTTATCTAAAGAGACCCCGACGGCTAAATTTATTGATAATTAAAAGAATATATTCATTGTGAAAAAATCATTTTTTTGTGTTGGTTTTAGTTTGCTGCTTGCTGCAGTATTATTGCTCTCTTGTAAGCGAGAGAATAATAAATTTAATTACTTTCATAAAGTAGATCCAGTAGACTCGATAAGTGCCTATTTGGGGAATGGCTCTAGAGCATTTACTACAGCTCAGGAAAAGCCTTATGGTAATGAGATAACAATAGCGTTCCCTTATTTTTATCCTGAAGGTAGTGAAAGCAAAGTCGATGTATCTAAGGTACGGTTATCTATAGTATTTAATGAGCAAATTAAAGTGACGTCTGACGTACCCGACATGATAGACTTAACTGAACCCTTTGTTATCCATATTGTTAATGCAGATGGTTCAAAAGAGGAGGTTACTATAAAAGCATCAATAAGAAAGAGCGGTAATGCTAATATAGAAAGGTTTTCCCTGCCGGATGTGGGTATTGTGGGTGCAATAAATGGTTCATCAAATGAAATTGGCATTGATAAAAAGGGTAAAGACCTTTCTAACCAGGTTCCAAATATAGTGATCCCTCCCGGAGCAACTATTTCACCGGATCCTTCGACACCTCAAAACTTCAATAAACCCGTGGAATATCGCGTGACCGCACAAGATGGAACGGTTGAGAAATACACTGTTATTGGACTTGACGAGCTAAATAATTTTGAAATTCATAAAGGGGTTAATGTTGCTTCTTGGCTATCGACGCCAAAATATGATGGACTGCAGCGAGCTGCATTTTTTAATGAGTCTGATGTCAGGTTGTTGTCTGAGCTTGGCTTTGATCATATAAGACTGCTGGTGGATGAGGTTGTGTTATGGGATGATAATGGAAATAAAATACGGCAGTATGGCTTTGATTTGTTGCATGAAGCCATAGATTGGTGCCTTAAGTATGGCATTAGAGTAATAGTTGATTTGCATATCACAAGGGATCACCGGTTTACGAACTCTGAGAATGTGTTGTTTACAGACCCAAATGCACCCGCCCGCTTTGTTGGACTCTGGGAGGATTTATCGGATGAGTTGTCTCGATATCCCAATTCGTTGGTTGCCTACGAACTTCTGAATGAGCCTGTCTCGAAAGATCCTGAAAACTGGAACCGGGTATTGTCTTTAGCTATTAATGCAATTCGGCAAAAGGAACCCGATAGAACAATAGTTGTAGGCGTTTGTACCTCTAGTAGTGCCGTTAGATATAATGATTTAGATATCCCCTCTACACATAAAATCTTAATGACTTTTCATTATTATGGCCCTTTTTTATTGACTGCTTACGGGCTTCAATCAACAACAGGGGGCAGAACAGATATTCCTATAAATTATCCGGGTCAACTGGTTCCTGATGATTGGATTTCTGAACTACCCGAGAAGTGGCAAGCAACCGGCCAAAGATATTATGATAAAGAAAGGCTTGCAACGTCTATTTTAAAAGGGATAAATACAGCCAAAAGGCTGAACGTACCTGTATTTGTAGGGGAATTCGGAACCATAAATGCTTTGCCTAATCCGGCCAGATCTAATTGGTATAGGGATGTTGTAGATATTCTGGAGGAAAACCATGTACCGTATACTGTCTTTGACTATAAAGGGGCAGGATATAGCCTAGTTAAGGATGATAGAACGGTTAAATATCAAGGAGTAATTGATATTTTGCTTGGTCAGTGAAAGGCGTTCCAAAGAAGGACTGTTCTTCATTGATTATGTCTTAGGTCTTTAAAAAGCGCGCGTACTGACAGCCTTACTTAGCGGAGTTGTATATTCTGGGCAGTGGGAAATGAAGGGGATGGCGGCGAACACCTGTCATAATTTTTCATAAAAATAATTTGGACAATTAATATACTTGTCGTTGAATTGTGTTCGGGTACGTTAACATTTTAGAGCCTTATTTTTTGCTTAAAAATTGACGAGTCCTTGGAATCGATCCGGTAACGTTACCATATTGAGGCGCTCAAAAAGCAGAAAAAGGGCGAAAGAGTGCATTTACGAAAACAACTTATTAGAATATACATCAATAATTTCATTTTAACAGTTCAGCTTATGTTAAACGTTTATGCTAGAAAAGGACTTACTCTCTTCATTGTTTGTATATGTGCCTTACAGGTGTGGAGCGCAAAAGGTACTGTTTTAAGTCATTATGAGGTTTGGGAGGCCATCTCTTCACAAGCACCTTATGATCACGAAGTCCATGGTAAAGTAACAGATAGTAGCGGGGCCC
>CAYXRN010000214.1:0-4700 GCA_964467635.1 uncultured Chitinophagaceae bacterium
GGGTATCCAACCGCCCGCCGTTAAACCGGATGTTGTTTACGACAAGCTCCATTTCACCGGGCTCGCTGACAAAGTGAATGATCAAGCCAATAATGAGCCCACCCAGTCCCATAATGCCGATGACCTGCCATCCGGCGGTAAACTGGCCGGTAAATTCCATCAGGTAATCAATCAGTATCCAATACAGTGCCGCGACAATGCCTCCGATCACGCCAAGCGTCAGCCATAAAAAAAAGGATGTGGAAAACACAAACGGATTAAGAGTCAGTGGTGTATTGATCTGATTGCGAAGATTAATCCATCTTCGTCTGCGTGAAAATTCGGACATATTTTTGGTATAGTTGTACTGGTTTAACAACAGACATTCCGGGTTTAAGCGCTGCAAAGTTACGGGAGTGCGAGCAAAAATCCTTAAAGAAATGTGAACTGTCCGGCCGCGCCATAGGCGATGGGTTCGGCTTCGGGTTTCACAGCGTGTGCCTGAAATTCAGGTCTTATTTCCGCTCCACCCGTGTTATCGGAAAGTTCCGTCCCGATTATTTTTAATCCTTCATTCAGAATGTTCTTTGTTGCATTTTCATCCCCGTCTAAGGGATGCCCATTCTGGCAAGTCCATTCCCGAATTGAAAGGTTGAAAGCTTGGCCTATCCCACCACAAACAAGTCACCGGAGATCAGGCAGAGGCAGATTTAAAGGTCAGTTGATCGGCCTGTTGACAAATAGTGATAAAGGCCTTTAATGCAATCCGTACGGTCTTTGTATTTGCGTCTTCCGTTAAAAGTAAACAGAAACCATTTTTTAGGGATGATAAAATAAGCGTTCTTTCTTTTTTTGTTGATATATATTTCACCGGACATTTCCCTGGAAAAAACGATTTCAAACTTTAGAATGACACTTTTTGGTCCCCCCTTATTTTTTCTAAACGCACTGTATTTTGGCAATCCGGGGCGGGCAAAGCCGGTCCTTTCCTTCTTTTTATGCTGCGCAAATTTTAGTTGCGGCCTGATGTATTTTTCTACCAGCAGCGCTTCTATTTTCGATTTGGCGTTAACCGTCTTGTCATACAATCGCTCATTGACAAAGAATGCGACGTCTTTGGAACAATTGATATGCAATAATAAAAAATCAGGATCGAAAAAAGCATTTTTTAACAGATACGCCCGTCGGTTGCCCGGTATTTCAAGTAAAATAAAATCCTTTTCAATATAGGTCCAGGACGCCCTTTCTACATTTCCTTCCCGGATAATTAACAGTTCCTTATTTTTTCTAAACCGATAGATCACTTTTTCACCGCTGTGGTCTATTAACACCCAGAATATGTTCGTCAGTAATTCAATCTCAGAAAGCTTCCTGGAAAACAGTCGAAGCTGGGAGACAATGGCGGTCGGAAATGTGGCGATGCGTTGTTGTTCGCCACCGAAGTAATGGTCACTCTTTACTGTCCGCATATTGTTAACGGACAGTTTTTTGCCCATCCCGTTAAACATCATTCTCAGGTGCGCGTCAGAGATTCCGTATTTTTCCGCAACAATCGAAGCCGCCTCGTCGGATGACAAGCCATGGTCAGTCATTAGGTTAAAATTTTAGGCGGCAAAAGTATGTCATTTAAGATGTAATTACAAAAATAATGTCATTTTGTTTCCTCCAGCCCTGTCGGCATGGGAAAATGAAAATGGCACATTCTTTGCTTCTCCCCCAACTTTATCAATTTCTTCAGAATCAATTGCAATTTTTCAATGGATTACTTTTCAACAAACATACGTTTTTTAAGAACCCAAAACAGATTAAAGCAGTCTGACATGCTGGACCGAGTAGGCATTACACGCACCACCTGGAGTTCTTATGAAAATGAAGTTTCTCAGCCGGATATAGAAGGCATTTTAAAAATTGCTGATTTTTTCAATATAAGCGTAGAAGAATTACTAACCACAGACATCCAGAAGGAAAGGGTCGGTGAGCCGGTTCCTAAATCTGTATGGGCCCAACGAAAACGGAAGCAGGCTGAAAAAGCGAACGATACACTACCAGCCAACCTGCTGTCGGAGCTCGAACAAATCAAAATGCAAATTCAGGAAAGCCAGCAGCAAATTGCCGCTTCTTTGCATCAAATTATTGCTCTTTTACAAAAGCAACCATCCTGACAGGGCTCGGCTGAACCTGCCACTTCTCAAGAGACACGGACTATTGTTCTCCCGCAATAATCGCTTTGATCCGTTTGGTAGTCAAAGATTTCGGTCTTTCCAGCGGCAATCCCAGGGCACGGTCCCAACAAAGCGAAGACAATACGCCTAAAGCGCGGGAAACGCCAAACAAGACCGTATAAAATTCATATTCTTTCAATCCAAAATGTACCAGCAGCGCGCCGGAATGTGCGTCCACGTTAGGCCAGGGATTCTTAACTTTTCCCAATTCCTTCAGTATGCCGGGTACGACCTCGTAAACACGCCAAACGACGTTAACCAGTGCATCCTCCGGCAGGTGCTTTTTGGCAAAGTCCATCTGCGCGGTAAAACGCGGGTCGGTCTGACGCAATACGGCATGTCCATATCCAGGAACCACTTTACCTTCATCAAGGGTCTGGCGAACATATTTTTCAATTTGTTCTTTGGTAGGCAGCCCGTCGCCAATATCTTCCCGCATGGTATCTATCCAACGAATCACCTCCTGATTGGCCAGACCGTGCAGGGGGCCGGCTAAGCCATTCATTCCTGCTGCAAAAGCAAGATATGGATCACTCAGGGCGGACCCGACCAGGTGCGTCGTATGTGCACTCACGTTACCACCCTCATGATCTGCATGAATCGTCGTATACAGCCGCATCAAAGCACGGAATTCTTCCTGATCATAACCAAGCATGTGGGCAAAGTTCCCTGCCCAGTCCAAGGTAGGATCCGGTTCTATATGCTCAGCATTTTTATATTTCCGGCGGTAAATATAAGCCGCCAGCCGGGGCAGGCGGGCGATCAGGTTCATAACATCCTCAAAAGTATAGTTCCAATAATCCAGCTTGTTGATTCCCTTTTTATAGGCCTTGGCAAATACCGACTCCGTTTGCATGGCCATAATACCGATAACAAATTGCGTCATCGGATGTGTTTCTATCGGCAATTTATCTATGGAATTAAAAACATGGCGGGGAATCTGCGAGCGCCGTCCCCAGGCGTTGGAAATCTCGTTTACATCGCTTTCTCCGGGCAATTCCCCGATAAGCATTAAATAAAAAAGGCCTTCCGGGAGGGGTTCGGAGCCTCCGGATGCCTTCGGTAACTTTTCCCTGAGTTCAGGGATAGAGTATCCCCTGAAACGAATGCCATTCATGGGGTCCAGCAAAGACGTCTCGGTAACAAGGCCTGGCATACCCCGCATGCCCTGGTAAAGTTGAGCTACCTTTACACTATCTATGACATAGTCTCCGTGCTTCGCAATAATCTCCTTTATTTCTTTGGCCAGTTCATCGGATTTTTCTTTGAATTTAGTTTTTATATCACTCATGCTATTGCTTTATTTTAGGTAAGATTAGACAATTTGGGACCGCAAATATACGGAATAAAATACGGAAAGCTCCCCAATAGCAAAGAGAAGTACGTTAATCTTTTACAGGTGGTTCTATAGGAGGAAGAATCGAAAATGCCGTCAGAAAAAAGGCTTTTTTATTTATGCAGCCATACCGTATCCCCCTGGTAAAGCTTGCCTTCGATAGCCTGGATATCCGGTAAAGTATCGTTTTTATATCCTGTGGTGCTATCTGCTACAAACAATAAAGTGTATTGTCCTTGCGGAATGCCCCAGAATTTAAAAAACCCGCCGGTATCATTCGGGATAGCCGACAGCGTATCGTTATAGGGAGATATGGCCAATACATGTGCTTGAGCAGAATCGGGGAAAACCCAGCCTTGTATGGAAGCTCCCGCGCCTTTGGCAAATACATGAATGAATGGGTTGAGTCTATATTGTCCGCTGTCAGGACGCGCAGGCTCGGATATCGATTTGGCCAGGTTGAAGTCAAGCACCAGTTCAAAAGGAACGCCGGGTTTTAACAAAAAGTGTTCTACTTCCAGCACAATTTCCTGTTCATTTTCTTTACTCTTTGGAATAACGAGTTTGCTTGAATCCCCGTTCTTTAAAACAATAGCGTTATTAGGTCCGAGTAAAAGTCGTATTTCCGTTAATCTGCCCGCCGGCACGGCTGCAGAGGCCAGCAGCGTATCCACGCCGTTGCGCAGCCCGAGTAAATCATACCTTCCGGAATGAAGAACGGGAAGTTCCTGCCAGCCACTTTGCTCCAGTGTATCTCCGGAAAGATGAACCATAATTTTCTGGATGTCTATCCATACCGATTTGTAATCGGCGGGGTTGTCTGTAAGATACAATTGCAGGGTGGACGCATTTTCTACCGGGGGATTGTTCTCGGCTTTTTCACAGGCGGTAAGGCAAAGTAAGCAGCTAGCAAAGGCCGTGGTCATCAGGGTCATTACGCTCCGGGATAGTCCATTCATGCTTGAAGTGATTTTCGTAATTGCTTTAGCAAATTGTGTTTACAACGGACAAAAGTACACAATTATTGCTTATTTGCGAGAAAAAGGTACCTCTCCATACAATTGCTAAGCCTTAAGGGAAGCAGATCCCGCAAAATTTTAGAAATTTGATTAGGCGTTTTAAATGAAAAAATACTACCTTTGCAGACCAAATTTAATCGAAAA
>CAYXRN010000215.1:0-4675 GCA_964467635.1 uncultured Chitinophagaceae bacterium
TCGAAATTAGTTAGATAGGCCAAATTTTGCTTTTTAAGTTTCATGTTCTTGAATGCTACGCCGTCCACCGCTTGATTATGGAGGTCAGCTAAAAACTTATTGTTCGTAAGCATTTTAAAAAAAATATACAAATGTAGGCAATTTTAAAAAAAAATTTCTATAAAGTTTGCATATTTTAATAAAATATTTTATTTTTATTTTTAAAATCAATAATAAAAATGCGGTCTTACCACTCATACGATGATGAATATCTGTTTGTATTATTAAAAGAAGGGGATGAAAAGGCATTCACTGAATTGTATGACCGCTACTGGAAAAAATTACTGGTAAGAGCCAACATACTCCTCCGTTCTCAAGAAGACGCAGAGGAACTAGTTCATGATATTTTTGTTAAGTTATGGAACAAGAGAGAAAAACTGCACATTCTAAATTCTTTTAAGACGTACGTAGCGGCTATGCTACAATACGGATGTTTTCGGGTTTTGGCGAAAAGAAGGCAACATCGCAGAAATGAAATGACCGGAGAAGTCCCAGAGCCCGCTGATCTTTCCACCCAGCAATGGCTCGATTTTGAAGACCTCCGAGAGGAATTGGAGATAGCCGTCAGCCGCTTGCCCGAAAGATGCAAGCTTATTTTTCGGCTTAGCCGCGAAGATGAGTTAAGCGATAAGGAAATAGCACAAGAACTACAGTTGTCAGTACATACGGTCCGCACCCAAATGCACCGCGCCTTGCAAAAACTCAAGACGGCTATCAACATCTTTTCCTTTCTGTGAATTTTTTTTAAGCCGTTGTAATGCATAGGCTATAGTTTTATACTCTATATAAGAAAGGCTATACCAAATGCGACCATTGACACCGGAACAGATAGAATTATTGGTAGAAAAAAAACTACGCGGTATTATATTGCCGGAGGAGCAGGCATTGCTGGACCAATGGTTTAATCAAAAAACGAATAAGCATATGGTCTGGTATTCCGATGATCGGGACGAGGAGGCTTTGCGGCAGAGGCTACTGGAACGCATTCAAGAAAGTGCGGATATCTCTGAACGCCGGGATGCCACCCACAAGATACAAGTATGGAGGCGTTATCGTTGGTCTGCAGCGGCTGCGATTCTACTTTTGATTATAGGATGTCTAGGTTATCTTTTTATTTTCAATAGATATGCTGTTCCTATTGACCTTGTGGTTGAACAAAAATCGGAAGCTCGGGATATCGCACCCGGCCATAAAGGAGCGATACTTACTTTGGCTAACGGTCGAAAAATTATCCTTGATAGTGCAGGTAGCGGCAGCATTGCAGTGCAGGGTAATCAACACTTGATAAAGAAAAACGGACAGTTGCTTTATGAAAAGGATGCCCGCGAATCATACTCAAAACACGTGAACGTCGGCGGCGTGGATTTATATAATACGATGACTACGCCCAGGGGGCGGGAATTTCAACTGGTGCTTTCCGATGGCACCAAAGTTTGGCTCAACGCAGCTTCATCGATTACTTTCCCAACAGCATTTGGAGGAAAGGAAAGGAAGGTAAGTATAACGGGGGAGGCTTATTTCGAAGTAGCGCAAGACAGTCTGCATCCCTTTATTGTCTCGGCGGGGGAGGTCAGCATTACTGTGCTGGGCACACATTTCAATGTGATGGCTTATGCCGAAGAGAAGGGAGTGAAAACTACTTTACTGGAAGGGTTAGTAAGGGTTTCTGGCGGAGGCCAAAAGGTTATTATAGAGCCGGGCCAACAGGCAAGTTTTTCTACCCGATCGGATCATATCCGGGTGATAGAAGTAGACGCCAGCCAGTCTATAGACTGGGTGAAAGGTAAACTTTCGCTCGATAATCTCGATATAGAAGCAATTATGCGGAAAATTTCCCGCTGGTATAATGTTGACGTGGAATACAGAGGACGGGTCCCACAAGCGCATTTCTGGGGTCTTATTAACCGAGAAGTCAACCTGTCAGAAATACTTAAAGTAATGCAAGCCAATGGAATCAATGTGAGGCTGAAGAATAATAAAATAATCGTCTCCGGTAATTAGCAATTCATTCTTAAAAGCAAACTATGGTCATAAAATACTAGAAAGCAATTCACGAAAAAAGCCGCTCTGATGGGGTCAGAGCGGTATGCGTCAGGTTTGTTTGATAAACCAAGGTTCACTAAAAACACTGATTCTTAAACCTAAACAAGACAAAAATATGGAAATTTTTTATTCCTGGCAAAGGGCCAGAAAAAATAGGCGTTTGCTCATCAAAATAGGGAAGATCATGAAGCTTTTTACTTTTTTCTTATTCGTAGCCACGCTTCAGATAAGTGCAAAAAGCTATTCCCAAAATGTCAATTTTACAGGGTCTAATATTCCGCTTACCAAAGCCTTCCGGGAAATAGAACAGCAAACCGGTTATTCTTTTTTTGTAAATCATCAACTGCTCAAAGATGCCAAACCGGTAAGCTTGTCTCTTAAGAATGCTACGATCTATGAAGCTTTAGAGGCCTGCCTGGCAAATCAGAAACTAACTTATTTAATTATAGATAAAACGGTTATTTTAAAATCCCGTAATAAAGCGGATGAATTTCCACAAACATTGACCGTAAGCGGTAAGGTGACAAACGATGCGGGCGAAGTCTTACCAGGGACTACAGTGTTGGTGAAGGGTACTTCAATCGGAGCAACGGCCAATGCAGAAGGATACTACCAAATTACCGCTCCAAGCATGAAAGACACGCTGGTATTTAGTTTTATAGGTTATGAGAAACAGGAAATACCGATTAATGGAAGCACAACCATCAATGTCCGGTTGGGAGTTAGCGGAAGATCTATGGACCAGGTCGTAGTTGTAGCCATGGGAAATCAGCAAACCAGACGTTCTGTGACCGGCGCCGTCGCTACCATACGGACTAAGGAATTAAAACAGAGCCCGGTGGCTAACTTAAGCAATGCATTGGCGGGCCGTCTGCCCGGGTTAATCACGGTTCAGGCTTCCGGAGAACCAGGAAACGACGCAGCAAAAATGTTTATACGAGGAATCGGCACTTACGGAAATACGGCTCCGCTGGTGGTGATCGACGGGTTACCCCGCTCGCAGGAAGACTTTAATCAACTGGATGCGAATGAAATTGAGTCAGTAAGTATTCTTAAAGATGCAGCTTCAACTGCTCTATATGGGATCCAGGGGGCAAACGGCGTCATTGTGGTTACTACTAAACGGGGAGGATCAAACCAAAAGCCGCTTATAAGTTTTACAGCGCAACAGGCCGTTCAACAACCGGTCAGGCTGCCCAGAATGATGAGCACGTATCAGCAGGCCGAATTTTATCGGGAACTGGACAAGAATAATAACCAGCCTGAAAGATACAATGACGAGGTGATGCAGATCATTAAAGACAATAGCGATCCTTACCTGTATCCGAATGTAAACTGGTTCGATGCCCTGCTGAAAAATGCGACCACGCAAAACCAATATAACCTGAACATTTCTGGGAGTACCAACAACATCCGGTATTTTGTTTCAGGTAGTTATATCGGCCAGGGAACTTTGCTAAAATATGGCGACGAATTTGAAACAAACTATGGGCTGAAAACCAAGTTTAACCGTTACAATTTCCGGTCAAATATTGATGTGGACGCCACCAAAATGCTGCACATTAGAATTGATTTGGCCGGACGGCTGGAAAACCAGGTAGGCCCGAGTAGCGGTTTTTCGAATTTCTTTAATGAAATTACGGACCGTTCTCCTGCTGCAGCACCTATATTCAATCCCGACGGTACCTTAGGCGGGGGGAGCGCCCTGAATATTCCCTACCACCAAAATCCGTACGGAATGATCACCCGGGGTGGTTATTATACCAATTATACCAACAACATGTACGGCACCTTGTCTGCCAAACATGATCTCGACTTTATCACCCGTGGTTTGAGCGCACAACTCTATTTCAGTTTTGAGAATCAGAACTATAAAAACACTACCAGATTGCAGGAATTTGACTCTTATTGGTATAAAGGCGTAAACAGTGTGGGAGATTCGACTTATCAACAAGTGGGTATTTATTCCCGGTTGAGTACTTCCGGCTCGAGTTCCATAGAACGCAACAATTATCTGGATCTCAGAATTAATTATAAGCGGCTTTTTGGTGATCATGCAGTCACCGGACAACTTTTGGCCAATAGGACACTTAGGGTGATAAATGACGAGCTGCCGTATGCTTACCAGGGGGTTAGCGGACATTTTACGTACAACTATAAGGCGAAGTATTACGGTGAAGTCAATATCGGTTATAATGGTTCCGAGAATTTCCCTAAGAAACGGAGGTATGGATTTTTCCCTGCTTTTTCAGCAGGCTGGATCGTAAGCGAAGAGCCGTTCCTCCAAGATATTGGCTGGCTTAATTTTCTGAAGTTGAGAGCTTCTTATGGGAAGGTGGGTAATGATAAGATAGGAGGGGACAGGTGGCTTTTTGTTAGTGATTTCGCACCGGGAGGTGGCTATGCGTTTGGCGTTTCGCCGAGTCATGCGCCCGGGTATAATGAAAATAGGGTGGGAAACAATTACATTACTTGGGAGCGGGCGACAAAAAGCAATATAGGGTTTGATTTTTCGCTAGCCAAAGAAAAAAATGTGCAGTTTAGCTTCGACGTGTTCTGGGAGAAGCGCGTGGATATCCTTACTCCCCCCGGA
>CAYXRN010000216.1:0-4669 GCA_964467635.1 uncultured Chitinophagaceae bacterium
AAGCTAAAAAAGTAGCTAAGTTCAAAGCCGGAAAAGATTTTCAGGACAAACTGAAATAAGCCGATTTTTGAGAAAAAAAGGCAGGGATAACATTTGTTTTGTCCCTGCCTTTTTGTATTTTTGAAACAGTATAAAAATACCAACTCATGGGAAAAGGAGATATCAAGACTAAAAAAGGAAAACGCCACATCGGATCCTTCGGGAAACACCGCCCGCATAAAATAAGACATGCTGAAAGCGCCAAGCAGAAACCGAAAGAGGAAAAGCCAAAGGCAGAATAAGCCTGGATTGTTTTAGCCCTCCTGGCAAGGGTGACGTAGACCAATAGGGTTGTCACCCGTCTTTTGTTGATCGTTTATCCGGGCTTGTCCCTGAGCCCTGTTGCTGTTAGGGGGCCAGTCGTTGTATTTCCCAATTTCCATTGGCCGCTCGGGTATAGACGATCCGGTCGTGTAAGCGGTTGGGGCGACCTTGCCAGAACTCTACCGTTAACGGGTACAGACAGTACCCTCCCCAGAATGCAGGCCGGTAAAGCGGTTCTTTTTCAAAACGTATTGTTGTTTCACGGACTTTTTTTTCCAAAAAATCTCTGGAAGCGATAGGCTGGCTTTGCGGGGAAGACCAGGCGCCCAATTGGGAGCCCCGTGGGCGTGAAAGGAAATAGCGGTCGCTCTGCTCCTCAGTGGCCTTAGTGACCGTTCCCTGAATGCGTACTTGCCGTTGCAGTTCTTTCCAGAAAAATACCAGTGCAGCCTGCGGGTTGTCAGCAAGCTCTTTGGCCTTTTGGCTGCTATAATTGGTATAAAAATAAAAGCCTTGCTCTTCTACTCCTTTCAATAATACGACGCGGGCTGACGGCAGACCGGTTTTCCCAACGGTGGCCAGTGTCATGGCATTGGATTCTGTGACTTCACTGTGCAATACCTCCTCAAACCACTTGTTAAACTGGCTAAAAGGGTCCTCAGCAACGTCCTTTTCGTTTAAGGAAGCTTTTTTATAATCCGTTCGTATATCCGCTAAAGATGGATTCGGCATGATATTTATGTTTAGTACCTTTGTAAAGTAGTACAAAGGTACTTATGATTATGAAAAACTTATTCCTCTATGGTGTTTCCATCCTGCTCGTAGCAGGCGTCACGGCCTGCAATAATCAGCCGGAAAATAAAAACGGCGAAGGCTCCTCGTTCATCCCGGAGTACCGGGTAAAATCCTATTACAAACGGCTACAAAGCGCAAAGGAGAAGGACACGGCTGTTTTGCATCTGGTAAAGTACCAGTCGAAGGCTAAAAACAAAGGCGCCATCACCACAGACCGGTATCAGGGGATATTAATACAGGCGGATCATGCGCCGCTGCAGATAGCCGGCTACGTAGGCCGGGACAGCGTCATTTTTTTGGTTGCCTATGACCATTACACGCCGGTGGACACCCTGAGCGGCCGTTTTGAAGATGGCTTTTTTAAAGGCGTGCAAAAAAACGCAAACGGGAAAAGCAGTGGTTTTAGTTTTAGAGAAGCCTATCCCGAAGGCAGTTACCGCTGGCAGGTAGCTACTTACCTGGATTCACTCCGTGTGGATACTGCCAACGGGCAAGGACCTCATGCGGAAACTGACCTCATGACTTTGTGGCCGGCAAAAAAAATCAATCCAGCGGCAGCATCCATCCTCTTAGATACGATTTGCCGGGCGTTCTTTGGCGCTGATAAGGTGTTTTCTGCTCCTGAATCCCTGTTGCAGGCCGTTTCTGATACCTTCTTGCAAAACTACCGGCAGGTAACAGCGGAGTATATTAAGGAAGAGGGGACCCTGCGGCCGAGCTTCAATTGGAACGCGATGGCACACATGGATTTGACCTGCAATAGTGGTGGCCGGATCAGCCTGGTCTATACGCAATACCAGTATACCGGGGGAGCGCATGGATTACAATCGGTTTTCTGTTTGGTGGTGGACGTGGAAAAAGGAAAGGTGGTTCGTCTGACGGATCTGTTTAAACCCGGCTACGAAAAGCAGCTCCGGCAGGAACTGGAAAAGGAATTTCGCAGACAGTACGATATTCCGCAGGGAGCGCCATTGAACGGAGAAAAAGGGTTGTTGTTCGATGCACACTTGCCCATCACGCCAAACTTTTATCTTACGAAAGATGGAATCGGGTTTATTTATAACCCCTATGAAGTCGCTCCTTACGTGGTAGGCGAGATCAACTTGTTTCTCCCATTTCACAGCCTGAACGGGCTGTTGCAGAAATAATTATAAAACAATTGTTCCTTTTTATACCTTGCAGTTTCAAAATAAATAAGATTATGAAGTACAGTCCATTAGCCCTTATTGCAGCAACCCTGCTGTTGACAGTCATTTCCTGCCAGGAAAAAAACACATCGAAAGTGGAGCGGTCTGCGTTTGGGGTTACCTCGGAAGGCGATTCTGTCTATGCCTATACGCTGGATAATGAAAACGGCGTGGCGATTACCGTGCTCAATTATGGCGGCATTATCCAGTCCATAAAGACGCCGGATAAAAGTGGAAAAATGGCCGACATCGCCTTAGGGTTTAATAATGTGGAAAAATATCAAAAATATTCGCCTTATTTCGGAGCCCTTATCGGGCGTTATGGCAACCGTATAGCAAAGGGCACTTTTACCTTAAATGACTCCACCTATCACCTTTATTTGAACGATGGTCCCAATTCCCTGCACGGTGGTAAAGAAGGGTTTGATAAAAAAATATGGGAGGTAGATCCTTTTGCTACCGACAGCACGCAGGGGTTAAAATTGCACTACCTCAGCCCGGATGGAGAAGAAGGCTATCCCGGTAACCTGGACGTGCAGGTTACCTATACGCTGAATAATCAAAACGAGTTGCGTATCGATTATAAAGCGACAACAGATAAACCTACCGTGCTGAATCTGACCAACCATTCCTATTTCAACCTGCGGGGTGGCAAGGACAGCATCAATGATTACATGCTCATGCTGAATGCCGATCACTTTTTACCCGTAGATTCCACTTTAATCCCGACAGGAGAGTTGAGACCTGTAGCCGGCACCTCTTTCGATTTCAGGGAACCTACCAAAATAGGTTTGCATCTCAATGATACGGTAAGGCAAATGCAACTGGCTAACGGTGGCTTTGATTTCTGTTGGGTGCTGAATAATCCTGGCGATTTACAGCAAGTAGCTGCCAGCGTATATGATCCAAAAACGGGCCGAACCCTAAAGGTATATACCACAGAGCCGGGCATTCAGTTTTACTCCGGCAATTTTCTGAATGGATCCTTTGAAGGGAAAGGCGGCATCGCTTATCCGAAACATTCCGCCATTGTGTTGGAAACCCAGCACTTCCCTGATGCACCCAATCATCCCGATTTCCCGTCAACGGTCCTTAATCCGGGGGATACTTTTCATTCTACAACTATTTTTAAGTTCGGGGTAAAAAAGCAATAGGCCCGGGAGGAAAGCGGCAAGACGCCAATAAGACGACCGCTTTGCTTTGCCCCTGAGGTTTTTCACCGCGCCGATTGGCGCACGCCAGCGGCGGTGGGAATGACGTGTCTTCCCCCGGAAGCCGGATAACCGGAGGTAAAGGAATACAAGCAGGTTTAGCCGTTAGCCTTTTCGTTGCATTAAGGCATCTTGTGAAACGGGAAGGGTGATGATAAATTCAGTTCCCTTTCCCACTTCAGAGGCCACTCTGATTTCTCCGCCATGCTCCTGGATGATGCTGTAACTCATGGAGAGGCCTAATCCCGTGCCTTCGCCTACCTCTTTAGTGGTGAAAAACGGATCAAATATTTTGTTTTGGATGTCTTCGGGAATACCCGTTCCGGTATCTGAAATACGGATTTCGATGTGATCAGTATGATTAATCGTTTGGATAACGATATGTTCATGTTCAGGGTCGGGTTTCCCGTTTAGTGCCTGTACGGCGTTCGTCAGCAGGTTCATAAAAACCTGGTTGAGTTTGCCGGGATAACAATCGATGGGCGGTATGTTGTCGTAATCTTTTTCAATCGTTAAATTGTAAGGGATAATATTATTCAGCAGGATGAGTGTAGAATCAATCCCGGCGTGAATATCGGCTTTCTTGAGCACATTTTCATCCACCCTGCTGAAGACGCGCAACCCCCGGACGATCTCTGCCGTCCTGGTCGCTCCATCCTCTATTCCCGACAACAGCATGGGGATTTCTTCATCTAAAAGCTCCAGGTCTACTTCCTCGCTGAAAGCTGCTATTTCTTTTAATTTCTGCTCTAAATTGTCTTTGGTTATCTCTTTATATTTTGCGATCAGCGTTTTCAGGTCAGTGATGTCTCTGGCGAGGGGTTTGATATTAGATTTAACGAAATTAATGGGGTTGTTGATCTCATGGGCAATGCCGGCGGTGAGTTGACCGAGCGAGGCCATTTTTTCCGCATGTACGAGTTTGCTTTCGGTCTTTTTCTGGTTTTCAATCGCAACATTCAGACTGATGTTGGCCTGCCGGAGGCTTCTGTTGGCCTGTTGGAGATCTACGGTCCTTTGTTGTACTTTGGACTCCAGGATGATGTTTTGTTTTCTTACAAAATCTTCTTTTTCCCGAACCGTTCTGAGTACTTCGAGCTGGGAGAGCTCCTTTTCCTGCCGGTAAACATTGATCTTGTCCGCCAGGGCAAAGGAAAGAAGGGCAATTTCTAT
>CAYXRN010000217.1:0-4631 GCA_964467635.1 uncultured Chitinophagaceae bacterium
TTTTTTTGATTTACAATTGTGTAGAAATAACCAAAAGCAAATATTCCGGTAATTCACCGGTTCTGCAATGCCCATTGAGTATCCAGAGGGAATGAGTGAGTAAGCTATTCCAGCTGTCTATTATTGGTTACACATCAGCTGTTCTTGCTCTTTCTCAATGAAACAGCACGCATACTCACCTAAACAGGCCAAATACTTAATCTACTGTTTCTTTCTATTAGGAAAGCCATAATTTCCGCCTGTTAACGGGGGGCACATGATAAACACAAGGATTCCTGTGAGTGATATGGTGTGGCAGGCCGGTGCAGACCTTTCAAACTCAGCTACAGTTTATATCGGGCTGTTATTTTGCGGGGCACTGGGATTGCTCACCTTCTTTATCCTGCTCATCTACCTGAAGACCAAAGAGCGGATTTACCTGTACTACTGCCTGTTCCTTCTATTCAACCTATTGGGTGGTTTTATCAACCTTAGCACTATTACTCCTATCAATACTTTATTTAAATTCTCCAACGGCCTTGCCGGCGCCATTCTCGAATTGGTCACGTTGCTGGCCTTTTCAGGCTATTGTCTGTTTACAATTTCGCTATTGGATATAAAAGTTCAAAACAAAAAATTGTTGTATTGGATTTTGGCCATGGCTTATGGCGCAGGCTTTTACGGACTAATCTATCCTGTTATCCGTCCGCTCATCGCCGGTCACCTGCTCCTGTACTTTACCATCTCCCGGTCGATTATTATGTTTATGAGTATCGTGGCCATCTTTTGGGTCATAATAAAGATAAAGTCTCCCTTTAAAAACTATTTTATGATAGGAAGCAGCTGGTATTTCCTGGGAGCGCTGCTGGCTATCCTCAGGGAAACGACCGGAAAAATTCCGTTTTCGTCTTTTTATTCCTTTAACGCGACGGTTTATTTTCAGTCTGGTATATTCCTGGAAACCCTTTGCTTCGCATTGGCCCTCAGCTACCGCTTTTATCTCTTTCATGAGGAAAAACAACAAGCGCAAGCCAAAATACACCTACAAGTGGTACAGGAAAAAGAAATCGCGCAAGCCGAAGCACTTGCCCTGCGTATACAAATCAACCCGCATTTTCTTTTTAATTGCATGAGTGTGCTCAAATACTATATTCAGAGCAATCAAAATGGGAAAGCAAGCACCTATCTGATTACCTTAAGCCAGTTTATACGTATGGTTCTTGACCTTAGCCAAAAGCCCATTATTTCCCTGACACAGGAATTAAATATTATTAAAAAGTACCTGGCTTTAGAAGAAGCTCGCTTCACCCGGCGATTCATCTACAAATTTAAAATCTATAAAAATGTGGATATAAGCGAAATTAAAATTCCGCCGATGTTATTACAACCCTTCGTTGAAGAAGCTTTATGGGGCGGCCTGCTGGCAGAAGGGGAGGCCCAGGGAGAGCTCCTTATAGAGATCCGACAGCGCGACTCGAGGGTAACAATCATGATAGAAGAACACGAAGAGCTGGGTAAAAGAGAAAAAGATATGCACACCAGGAAATTTCATAGTGCCATCAGCCGGCAGCTGATGGCGGAACGCGTGGCGCTCTTTAATAAAAACTATGCCGGAAAAATATCTTATCATACAAAAGATAAAAAAAATAAATTTGATGAATACAGTGGATCACAAACGGTTATCAATATCCAATATCTGAATAACCAATTTTCATTATAATATCGTATATTTATGTCCTGTTTTAAGTAATTAAAATATGAATCCTTTGACCTTCCTTTTTTCCTGCAGTGTACACGGCTTTCCTCACTCGGCAGGATTACTTCTCTTATTGATAATCCTGACAACGCGACCCATGCCGGTATTTTCCCAAGGGGAAAAGCTGCTTGAGCTTAAAGCAACATTACAAGCCACCAAAGACGACTCCCTTAGAATACAACAGTTACTCCACCTCAGCAGAGAAATACACCAGCGCAACCACCAGGAAAAAGAAGAATATCAATATGCCCGTGAGGCGATCGACCTTTCCCTAAAGATCAACGATACC
Organism: uncultured Chitinophagaceae bacterium; assembly: GCA_964467635.1. Taxonomy (GTDB): domain Bacteria; phylum Bacteroidota; class Bacteroidia; order Chitinophagales; family Chitinophagaceae; genus FW021-bin31. Next base: position 2,025 of record CAYXRN010000217.1, read on the forward strand.
TTATTATACGCCCGTTCCCTGGACAACTTAGGTTTGCTCTACCGCTATCATGAATGGTATGCCCAGGCGATTCCACTGCATATCAAAGCATTCCAATTGGTCAATAAAAAGAACATAAAGCCCATCTATAAAATGATATTCGCCAACAATACCGGGGTGGCGGCAAGATACAATCAGCAGTATGCGATTTCTGTAGAATATTATCTAAAAGCGTTAAAGATTGCAGTACAAAATAGCAATTTAAAAAATGTCGCGATTTCGAGCAATGGATTAGGAAATGCATTAAGCAATATCCCAGGAAAAGATGACGAAGCATTGTCTTATTTTATGCGTGCGCTTGCTGCTGAAAGACAACTGAATGACAGCCTGGGCATAGCAATGGACTTGCTTTCCATTGGCGGCTATTACATCGAAAATAAGCATTACGAAAAAGCCCGACACTACCTGGATACGCTGTACAGGATTAATAAAAACAGAAAAGATACTTTCGGGCTCGCCATAACCAACGAATTTTATGGACATTCCTATTTTAAAGAAAACAAACAGCTAGATAAGGCAAAAATCTATTATCTCAGATCGCTTCATCAGTTCAAAAAGCTAAGCAATACCACCAAAGTAGCAGACCTGCTCAATAGCCTAGGAGGTTTACAGTCAAAGCTGGGAAACCCCGATGCGGCGCTGCACCACTATTTACAGTCTCTAGAGCTTGCAGACAGCATACAGAACAAAGCACTGATCGTCGAAAACGCCTACCATATCTCCGGCATAAAAGAGAAACAAAGTATATATTCTGAAGCACTCTACTACTATCAAATGGCCAAGTCATTTGAAGACAGCATCGCGCTGGACAGACAAAAAATAAAAATAGCCGCGCTGACCAACCAGTATATGCTGGACAAAAAAGAAGTCCGAATCGCCTCATTGCAAGAGGAAAATAGGCTTAGAAAAGAAATGATAAACCTGCAAAAGCAAAAAATACTTACTCACAAAATCTATTTTATCATTCTTATAGCAGGCATTCTCTTTATTCTTTTGTTTATATTTCTGCAGTATAAAAACAGGAAAATCAAAAAACACACCCAGCTGCTTTTACAAAAGAATCATGAAGAATTACTTAAGGCCAAATACGAAAAGAGCATCGCTCAGGCGGAGATGCTGGCAGCAAGAACCCAGTTAAATCCACATTTTCTATTTAACAGCCTGAATGCGATTCATCTGCTTATTCAAAAAAAGCAAACAAAACGGGCCGACGAGTATTTGATCAAACTGAGCAGATTTACAAGAATGGTGCTCGAACTGCCCAAGAGCCAGGCCATTTCCCTGGAAGAGGAGTTAAACCTGATTCAATATTATATAGCGCTGGAAGAAAAGCGCTTTAACAACGATTTTGATTTTCAGCTTAATGCTTTAACAGATAAAGACATGGAAAACATCCAGATTCCACCGCTTTTACTGCAGCCTTTTGTTGAAAACGCGATATGGCATGGGCTGTTGCCCTCGGAAAAAGATAAAAAGCTGCTAAGCATAAACATTAAACGGGAAATGTCGGATATTCACATATCGATTAAAGATAACGGCGTTGGAAGAAATAGACGGGAGACCGCAAGATATAACAAAAGCCACAAGAAAAGCATGGGCATGAAAATCACACAAGAGCGTATCGTCCAATTTAATAAAAGCTATAATTGCAAAATTGATCTGAATATGATTGACGGATATGATGAAAAAGGAACGCGCTCAGGAACCGAAGTTATACTGACCATTAAAAACTGTGTGCATTCCGTTGCTCTGAATAACCTTAACCTAAACCTACAAGAATGAAAATTGCAATCGTTGACGACGAAATACATTGTATCGAAAGTCTGGTCATTCATTTAAATGCCCTGTTTCCGGAAATGACCATTGCTTATAAGAGCAATAAAATCCAGGAAGCACTCATCAGGCTTCCGGAGATCAAACCTGATCTCCTTTTCCTGGATATAGAGATGCCTAGATTAAATGGATTTCAGCTTTTGGAACAGCTGCCTGACCGCACTTTTGACGTGATCTTTACTACCGCCTATAGCCAATACGCGGTGCGGGCTTTTAAGGCCAAAGCCATTAATTACCTGTTAAAGCCTATTGATGAACAGGAATTAAAAGCTGCGGTTGAAGAGTGGAAAGCCGAGCTTTCAACCAGGCAAAATAAGTCCACCCACTCGTTGGATCAACTGTTGGAACACCTAAAAAGGGAAGGGATTTTAAAAAGTAAAATTTCCGTACCGGTCTCAGACGGTTACGAATTTATCGAAGTAAAGCATATCATGTATTGTCAGAGTCAAAGCAATTACACGACGCTTTTTTTATCTGATGGCAGCAAATTACTCGTAAGTAAAACAATGAAAGAAGTAGAAAAGGCGCTGGGAAGCTTCTTTTTTATCCGGGTACATCAGTCCTATCTTATCAATCCCAACTATTTGCAAAAATATCACCGCCATGACGGGGGGTATCTGATCATGCAGGACAATAAGCAAATTCCGCTAAGCAACCAGAAGCGCAAATTGATCATCGGGTTATTTGATGCCATCAGAAAAAGAGAAGATTGAATCAGGCTAAAACTTATAACCA
>CAYXRN010000218.1:0-4627 GCA_964467635.1 uncultured Chitinophagaceae bacterium
TAATCATTCAGGATATATTCCCCACTTGCCACCAGGCAAAAAGCAAAAACGCCCATGGTAACTGAAGCGAGTTGATCTAAGTCGAATAAAGTTCCGGAGAAAAATAAAGGGATGTATAAAAACAGGTTTTTTACCCAATGCGTCGGGCGCATCAGTATAGCCAGGTTTTTGACATAGAGACTGAAACTCCATAGCTTAGCATGGCTACCCAGTTTTATTTTGGAACTTTTTCCCATTTCTTTGTTTTAAAGTTATAATGCTTTATGACCCGCGCGGGGTTCCCCGCGGCGATGCAATAATCCGGTACGGACTTGGTCGCTACACTGCCTGCGGCTACGACCGCGTGTTTTCCTATCGTTACTCCAGCGGTAATTACCGCGTTAGCCCCGATCCAGCTATCGTCTCCAATGGTTATTTTTTTTCCGCTACAGGGCTGATCCTTGATCGGAACCTCAATAGCTTCGTAACCGTGATTTAAGCCGGATAAGACTACGTTTTGGGCGATGATCACATTCCGCCCGATTTCAATGGGACCAATGACTACATTACTTAGCCCGATAAAGCTTTTATCGCCTATGATAACATCCCCCATTCCGTTATTCAGCACCGAAAAGTCTTCCACCACAGCACCTTTTCCTAAAATAAACCGGTTGAAGGGAAACAGGTCTTTTCTGACGGAAGGCCGGATGACAGCTCCCCTGTTTATTTGATGATAGAAGGGGTTCACAAAAGACCTTACCCACCATCTGGGGCGGGACTGCCCTTCAGGCATAAGCATGCGGAGTACGCTTTTTTTTGCCGCCGGATTACTTTTTATTCTAGCTACTATATTCATTTTGCAGTGACCTCGTCCTTTTGATGGCTTCATAGATATTGTTCACCACGTTTTCCCAACTGTGGCTCCTGGCCAGATTCATGCGCCGCACTTGTCCGTTCTTCTCGGCCAAAACATTCTCAATGGCGCCGATATAATCCCCATTGGGTTCAACAAGCTGTACATACCCTTCAAAAGGACGCATGCCGATGGTCCGCGTAGCTACAACCGGCTTGCCCATCGCCAGGTATTCATCTATCTTAAGCGGATAATTGCCAATGGTAATATCATTGATAACCTGTATGTTCAGGCAAACGTCCATTGCGCTGATATAGGCAGGGAGTGCTGATAACTTTTTCCGTCCGCAGAACAGCACATTTTCCAATTGATGGAGCGGGCTGTTTTTATAAACTTCGTCTTCAGGCCCTACAAAAACCAAGGTCCACTCGGGCCTTTCCCGGGCAATACGGATAAGTGCTTCCATATCAAGCCGCAGGGATGTAAGGGCGCCTACATAGCCGATAATCGGCCTTTTCAGGCCGGCTAACTCAGCAGGCACGTCATGCTGCTTATTGCCGTCAAAAAGCTGTATATCTATACCAGATCCTACATTATAAATATTTTTATTATGAGATAACAACAAGCTTTTTAGGTGTTCGGAATGCGTAACGATCAAATCCGACTTTTGGGCCAGTTTGGGTTCCAAGACTGCGCCGTGCTTTTTCCAATAGGGCGCCCCAAGAATGTAATCGCGATCATAGTATAAATAGGTTTCGGGTTGCAATAACTCTTTTAGGTAAAATCCCCGGTACAGGTCCTTGTCGTTAATCAGGGTATAACCTGAAAAACCGAGCTCCTTTATAGCGGAAAGGAGAGAAGCTGCAATACGTTTGTTGTTCAGGTAGTTTACCCAGGAAAAGACTTTTGTACTTGGGATCCAGTTAATGGACTCAAGCACGGTTGAAGGATAATAATTCCAAAGGTTGGTCTCCAATTCGACAAGACCGGGTGCTTTTCCTTTGATGACGCTGATGTGTTTTTGGAGCATGGGGTCGTTTCTCCGGGTCAAAAGCGTTTTCCGGTCTAATGGTGGATTAACATACAGGACTCTGTTCTGCTTAGCCAGTTCCTTTGCGATGTGCTTAGAGGTGCTGCTGAGCGGCGTGTACCAGGGATTTAAACTAATGATAATAAAGTCCTTATTTTTCATACTTAAGCTTGGATACTTAATTATGAACAAAAATAAGGAGAGTAATTAAGGCCCGGAGGCCTCATTTTGCCAAGTGGACAGAATAGTTAGTAAACGTTAGCAGGAGACAGATGATACATTCAGGAAAGAAGCTTTTGACGCAGGAGAAATTCAATTTTTCGATTGACATCTAACAGTTTGTTAGTCATTTCTCTTTGTTCCTTCCGGGAAATGTACAGTTCATTGGCTTTGTCAATATTTTCCCTCATAACTGCTTCATCCCAGGGTTTTGAAAAATATTTATAGACGCGTCCTTTATTAATGGCGTCGATAACCGCCTGGATATCTGCATAGCCTGTTAAAAGCATGCGAATCGGTTCAGGATGCTCTGTGAGAATGCTTTCAAAAAACTCTATACCGGTCATCTCCGGCATGCGCTGGTCAGAAATGATTACGTGAATCTCATTATCTTCTAGAATTTCACGTGCAGCTTGTGGAGATTCCGCTGTATATACCTGGTATAACCTACGAAAACTAGCCTTAAATGTTGTGAGGTTATTTGCTTCATCATCAACATAAAGGACATTAATTTTTTTCTGATCTTCCATATCTGGAACAATGTGGTCAATTAGCTAATACAAAATAAAACGGTTGCTGCCTGTTAAAGTTTCCACAAAAATAGTACCTAAAATAAAGATATTCAGGTGAAACAAGAATGGCCAACCGCCCAAAAATAATATCTTGGTGATTCTCAAAGGGTTATGGTGAAAATTTTGTAACAAATAAAAATAAAATTTTATAAATGTAAAAATAAATCTAAGGAAATCATAAGAACAGGAGCGGATAAATTTTTGTTATAAGATGGCGGACAGGGATTTGCAATACCGCAAGCCGGCGCATAAAAATGCGGTTTGGTTTTTCTCAAAAAGCCAATCCATTTTTCAAAAATGGCCTGTTGTAGCACCCCCGTTTTTTTGCCATCAAATGATAACTGCTCATTTGAATCATACTTTTCTTTTCCTGCGCTATCGCTGTAGTCCATACCTCTTTTTACATGGCGTTCTTTTAGGCCGGTCTCAACATAAATCTTACCATCTATTGATTGACAGCCGATCCGTTTTAGCACTCGCTTACTCGTTTAAATACCGACTCATTTACCCTGCATCGTGCCGGGTTCTGCTTAGTCAGTCAGGGGGAATTACAATATTTTCTAAACTCTCCAGCGGCATCCACAGGGTTTTTAATCTTCTATACAGATGCCTGTATCACTTTATTGAAGGTCCATCGTTTTTAGTTTTTGCCACCATTATGTTGCAATATCGGCATACTGGTTTTCCTTAGGGGCACTGCCACGTGCAACGTTAGTTGGGCGACCGGTTTCCCGTCGCTTTTTTTGCTGCATTAACGGATACATCAATAAAAAAGCAGTTACGAAGGGGGGCTTCATAGCTGCTTGTCTCTTAAGTGGTCCCACCAGGACTTGAACCTGGGACCACCTGATTATGAGTCAGGTGCTCTAACCAACTGAGCTATAGGACCGTACCTTTGACAAAACAAAGGTGAAAAAATCTTACATCCTCTCTTCAGCAGAGAAGGGGGCGGCAAAAATACATAAATCAACATATTTAACCACACCTTTTCGGTTAATTATTTTGAGGGGAAGGGGAAGTGTTATTTTACTTCCTCATAATCAATATATTCTCCTTCTTCTTCGCGGTACTTGTTTTTGGTCGGAGGGGCTTGTGCAGGTTGCTGATACTGTGAATGGGAATTTTGTTGTTGCCGGCTTTGCGTCTGGTCATTCATGCGGTCCCGCATCTCTTTCATTTGTCTGCGCACCCGTTTGGTGGAACGGTAAACCGGAATGACAAAGTGGACCACAAACTTATAAAGCAGGTAAAGGATGATTCCTTCGGCCAAAATTTCTAAAATCCTCAGCATAACAATACGAAGGTAACTTATTTCCTGATAGAAACAGGTCCTTTATTTTTTATTTAAGCAAAGATTAACGCCTTCCCGGGTAAATATTTTTTTAAATGACCTTTTTTTTCTGAACAAGAAAAGTTGTACTTTTGCGCTGGAAATAAGATACTGAAAGAGGGGACAGGAGGTTGTCCCCTCCTTTTTTTAGAACATGGCAGACAACAATGTACAATTGTCTCAGGTACACGAATGGACTGAAGCGCTTTTGCTGCAGTGGGAAAGTTATTTTCTGGTGGAGGCCAGAATCCTGCAGAACAACCAAATAAAGGTGTTTATTGACGCCGACAAGGGTGCTTCCATCGATGAGCTGGCCCGTATAAACAGGGCCTTACGCAAGAAGATAGAGGAAAGCGGCCTTTTTCCGGAAGGCAACTTTTACTTGGAGGTATCCTCCCCGGGCCTGGATGAACCGCTGCGCCAATTACGTCAGTATAAGAAAAATACGGGAAGAGAGGTAGAGGTCTTGTTGAAAGACGGACGAAAGAAAAAAGGCATTTTAAATGCAGTAAATGATCAGTTTATTATTTTAGCATACAAACAAAAAAAGAAGGGTGGGAAAAAGTCTTCAAAGCAAGAACCCGAAAAGGAACCCGAAAAAATCACTTTTGAGGAAATAAAAACAACTAAAGTATGTGTGGGCT
>CAYXRN010000219.1:0-4625 GCA_964467635.1 uncultured Chitinophagaceae bacterium
AGGGAAGCAGATGTGCTATTACATAATTTCCGTCCAGGGGTAATGGAGCGGCTCGGTCTCTCTTATGAAGCTGCTAAGGCTATTAACCCACAATTAGTCTATGGCTATATCAACGGTTATGGAGATGAAGGAGAGTGGAAAGATAAACCCGGGCAAGATTTATTATTGCAAGCTGTTTCAGGTATCACTTGGCTGAGTGGTAATGCCCAGGATAATCCTACCCCAATGGGTGTTGCTGCAGCCGACATATTAGCCGGCACTCATCTGGTACAGGGAATATTGGCTGCTATCTATGAACGTTTTACTTCGGGAAAAGGGGCCCTGGTAGAAGTAAGCATGCTGGAAAGCCTTTTGGATTTTCAGTTTGAGGTATTAACATGCTTCTATAATGACGGTAGTATGCTGCCACAACGAAGCAGCATAAATAATGGGCATGCCTATATTGCAGCTCCCTATGGCATTTATAAAACTGCCAAAGGCTACCTGGCGCTTGCCATGGGAAATATCCCTCAGCTTGGAAAACTATTAAGATGCGATGCATTGTTTTCTTATCCTGATCCGGCAGACTGGTTCAATAAAAGAGATGAAATAAAAACAATCCTGCAAGATTATTTAAATAATAAATCAGTTGAGGAGTGGCTTGCAATCTTAGAGCCTGCTGATATATGGTGTGCAGAGATAATGGATTATGATGCATTGGTACAGCAAGAAGGATATAAAGTGCTAGAAATGGAGCAGAAAGTGTCCATAGGGGATCAATTTCTGAAAACAACCCGTTGTCCGATAAGGGTGGATGGGCAAATACTAAAGTCTGCTAAAGGCGCTCCTGCACTAGGCGAGCATACGGCATCTATCAAAAAAGAGTTTAATTTATAAAGATCATCATAGAATAGTTGTCTTATGATAAAAAATATCGTTGATACCCATGTCCATATTTGGAACTTGGATAGGGCAGAATATGCCTGGTTAAAAAACGATACCAGCATACTGAACCGAACCTATTCCATCGAACAGCTAAGTCCTCTTATACATAAAGCCAATGTTACGCAAGGCATATTAGTGCAGGCTGCCAATAACCTTGATGATACGGATCTCATGCTGGAAGTGGCAGCTAGAACCGACTGGATAGCAGGAGTGGTGGGCTGGCTGCCTTTAACAGATTCTGAAGCAACCGGGGAAGCATTAACCGGTAAATATCTGGATAATCCGTATTTCAAAGGTTGTCGTCATCTTATTCACAATGAAGCGGATAGCCGATGGCTATTGCAGGATAGTGTAATGGAAAGCCTGAAAATTTTAGCTGATCATCATATTCCATATGATTTAGTGGGAGTCAATACAGCACATTTGATGACAGCTATTCAGGTGGCTGAGAGGTTACCGGGATTGAAAATTGTACTGGATCATCTGAATCAGCCACCTATAGCTTCTAAAGAAAAATTTGGCCGGTGGGGAGAATTAATAAAGGAAATATCTCAATATCATAATGTATATGCTAAGATTTCCGGACTTGGATCGACTGCTTCTAACGGTAGTAATTGGACAAAAGATGATTTGAAGCCTTATATTATGTATGTACTAAACTTCTTTGGGACTGACCGTTGTTTTTGTGGTGGCGACTGGCCGATAGCGCTATTGGCAGGTACTTATGAAAAAGCCTGGCTGACTTATCAGGAGATTTTATCAGAAGAATTGCCTATAGAAGAACAGAAAAAGGTGTTGTATAAAAATGCGGTTTTATTCTATAACTTATCGATTCAATTATGAGTGTTGTAACAGGGGTCCTATTTCATGCTGTTGGTGCAGGGAGCGCCTCGGTATGTTATACGCCCCAGGAAAAAACCAAGGCCTGGTCTTGGCAGACTTATTGGTTGGCTCAGGCCTTATTCTGTTGGTTTTTATTGCCAATTTTCATTGCGTGGATTACTATACCTCAGATAGGGAGTGTATTGTCTGAAGCACCTCGGGACGCCATGTTGCAGGCTTTTATCCTTGGTGCGGCTTACGGAATAGGGGGAACTTCTTTTGGGCTGGCTATCCGTTATATTGGTTTTTCATTAACCTATGCTATATCAATTGGCCTTTCTTGCGTAATTGGTACCTTGGTTCCACCCATTATACATGGACAACTGAGTGGTATCTTAAACCAATTAGGTGCTGGATGGTTAATGTCCGGTATAGCAATTGGCGCATTGGGCATTGTTATTTGCGGTTTTGCCGGCAGATTTAAAGAAAAGGACTTAGGAAGCAAAGGGGATTCAACTACGAAGTTTTCATTGTCTAAAGGTCTGTCCCTTAGTTTATTGGCCGGTATACTTTCTGCGTTCTATGGAATTGCGCTAGCGCAGGGACAATCTATTGCAGATGTAGCAGTTAAGTATGGAGCGGGACAATTTCAAGGGAATATTATTTATGTCTTTACGAATACGGGCGCCTTTTTGACGACCGCTATTTATTGTATCTATTTACACATTAAACAAAAAACCTTTGGAGAATATAAAACTTTGAAAAGTTCAGAAAGACGTGCTGCTTTACCTATCAATTACGTATTAGCTTTCGTAACCGGCCTTTTATGGTATGGTCAGTTTTTCTTTTATGGGTTGGGGAGCGTAAGGATGGGGCCATATCAGTTTAGCAGTTGGGCTATTCATATGATTATGTTAGTGCTTTTTAGTATGGTAATAGGAGTAATATTAAAAGAATGGATGGGAGTGAAATTGAGAACAAAGTGGTCTTTAGCTACTGCAGTAATAGTTCTGATAGCGGCCGTACTCGTCCTATCCTATGGAAATTATTTGGGTACATTAACGATCAATTAACTGAAAATATATTAGCTATATTAATGGAATTAAATATGCATAGGACTTATTCCTTACCTCAAGGGTCTCTACCAATAATCATAATTGGAGCGGGAGGAATTGTGAATGATGCGCATCTTCCAGCCTATCAACTTGTTAAATTTGAGGTAGTGGGTATTTACGACATTGAAAGACAAAAGGCCGTGAAAACCGCTAATAAGTTTCAAATCCCAAAAGTTTTTGATAACATGCAACAGCTGATAGAAGAAGCCCCGTCTGATGTCATATATGATTTAGCGCTTCCCGGACATGTCGTAATGGATGTATTGGAACAACTCCCCGATCATGCTAAAGTATTGATACAGAAGCCTATGGGTGAAAATTATGAACAAGCAAAAAATATTCTAAAAATTACGCGGAACAAACAGATGATTGTAGGGGTTAACTTCCAGCTGCGGTACGCCCCTTTTATCATGGAAGCGAGAAAAATGATTAATAATGGGGATTTGGGAGAACTCTGTGATATAGAAATTAATGTAAATGTTTTTACGCCATGGCATTTGTGGAGATTTCTATATGAAGCACCTCGAGTTGAGATTCCTTACCACAGCATTCATTATATTGATTTAATTCGCTCTTTCTTAGGTAATCCTTCCGGTATCTATGCAAAGACGTCCAAGCATCCGCTCATGGACAAACTGGCCTCCGTTCGGAGCAATATTATTATGGATTATGGAGATAGGATAAGAGCCAATATTTTGACGAATCATTGTCATCAGTTTGGATTGGGGAAACAACAATCCTATATAAAATTTGAAGGAACAAAAGGGGCTATCAAGGTAAAAATGGGGGTTTTAATGAATTATCCCAAAGGAGTTCCCGACAAGTTTGAATATGTCATTATGAGAGCAGATAAAAAACCTGAATGGAAAACCAGATCAATCAAAGGGAGTTGGTTCCCACATGCGTTTATCGGGTCTATGGGAGAGATGATGAAGGTCGCAATGGGAGATTCGAACTTACCAGACAATTCTGTGGAAGATTGTATTTATACTATGGCCTGTGTGGAAGCCGCTTACAAATCCAGTAGTGACGGAGCAATAAGATTGGATGATTTAATATAAAATAATAAAACTATATAATTATATGAAAAAAAATCCAAACCCTAACCCAATTAAACACAAAGCAATTCCAGTATGGAATGCTGAAAATTGGTTTTATGAAGATATTGTAATAGGTAAAAAAATTCGATCTATCCGTCGTACGATCAGTGAAGGTGAGAGTATGCAATTTAATGCACTTGTATTAGATATGCATCCTTATGTAGCAGACGAAATTTTTGCAAAAAAAGAGGGTATATTCGGGAAAAGACTGGTAGCAGGAGCGTTTGTTTTTAGTGCCGGGCTCGGCTTAGTGGCAACAAATTGCATAAATGCTTTTAGTTATGGCTATGACAAATTACGATTTATCAAACCGGTTTTTATTGGGGATACTATTTATACTATCAAAACAGACTTAGATAAACAACCCAAATATAAAGACATGGGATTATATCGTGCCGCTTATGAAATATTTAAAAATGATGGAGAATTAGTTTTATACTGTGAACATATCCAAACAGTAAAATATAAAGATCCGGAAGATTTTGTATATTTAGTAAAATGATTTTTTCTCAACAATTTTCTGGCCTTTTAGGGATAGAAAAATTATATGAAAAATCCATGCTGAATTTTAATATATGCTGGAAGTGTGTATCCGTCCGCTCAAGTACATAGGGCTTTCTGTACAACTAATATCTAAAGGGTTAATAACGAACACCTTGTGAAT
>CAYXRN010000220.1:0-4593 GCA_964467635.1 uncultured Chitinophagaceae bacterium
CATGCGCTACTTCATGAAACATCGTATTGGCAAAAAAGGCATTAAAATCAATATATTTCCTTTGTTCAGGTGTAATCAGTATGTCCGCTATGGGTACCAGTATCTTATCGAACTTGGCCTTCATGGCGTTTTTCAGTTGCAGCCGCCTGGTCCCTTTCTTCAACTGAATTTGTTCATCATTAGGCAGGTTAATGGCAATGGTTTTTCCACCGGCATTGGCTGCACCCGCGTAATAGATCACATCATACACATTCAAATCGGCGTCCGTTCCGGGCGTCTCTTGTTTGTATTCTTCCGGGACGGGGAGACCATGCTGAAGTTCGGGCAGATAAGCTGCATATTTTTCTAATCTTTTACTCCAGTTCTTATCCTTGACCAGTACATAACACTCATAAGAAGCTTTATAACCAAAAAGCCTGTCCTCATAAGTCTCGATGGGACCGATTACCAAGCCGATGGTATTGTCTTTCATATCGAGCCAGGCTACGTCACTGTTGTGAAATTCATCGGTTACCAATGCTTCGGCCCGCAGGTTCAGATACTTTTTCAGGCCGGGAACCTCAGCCAACTGCGCCGCCTCTCTCAGATAGTCGGCTGCTGTTTGTAAAGATGCCTTAAATTTTTTATTATAAGGAAGGCTGTACAGCTTGCCCGTGGAATCCCTGCGTATGAAATTGTACAGGCCGGTTTTATTGTCGATGTCCGCTTTTTGGAATTCTTCTTTGGTCATATCCTCCGGATAAAAATTGGCTCCCAGCGGTTTTGGTCCAACGTCAGCAATAAATGGAGCGTCATTGCTCAACCGGTCCCAGGGTCCGTAATTGATCTCCACGAAGCGGATAGCCGCAGAATCGGTTAACGTACCAAGCAGGCTGTCCCGGTGGCCATAGGTCTGATACCAAAACAAGCTATCCATCACTTTTGCGGCTTTAATCAAGAGCGGTATCATTTGCTTTTGACTGTCAGACAACCGAGATTGATCGGTAGTCAATTTTACGACCGCGTACTGGTCAACCTTCTTTTGAAGGACGGCAACAGAGTCAGTCGCTTTTGTCCTGTTCTCACCCGTTTGATTACAAGAGAAACCTGTGGATAAAAAAACCGCTGAACTGAAGAGTAGAAAAATAAGTCTCATAATTATGTTTTAGGCTGTTTTATATTTTCAGAGATAAAAATTACTCCGTTAAAACACTCATATTGAACCAGGTATATATGTTAACGGAAGAAATAATTTAAGCGTTTTTTAGCCGAAATCTCAGGGTTAATTTCCAAAGCAAGCACATAACACTTTTTATTTCTCCCGGAGCGTTTTTTAAGGCTAAAGACACATAAAAAGGGGGATACAATACCTTTGACTGCATCCCCTCTACAACCTCTTTGTCTTTTTTACCTCTCTACATGCAGCGCCAGCTCCAGAGCTGCAAAATAATTACAGGTGAATCGCTTCATCATAAGCCACTTCAATCGCATCTTTAACGGACTCGCTGATGGTGGGATGCGGATGAATCGCATTCAGGACTTCCTGGTGGGTAGTTTCCAGTTTGCGGCCCAGCACGGTCTCCGCAATCAATTCGGTTACATTATAACCAATCATATGAGAGCCTAGCCATTCGCCATATTTAGCATCAAAAATCACTTTGATAAAACCTTCCGTAGCCCCTGCTGCAGAAGCTTTGCCGGAGGCCGACAAGGGGAATTTGCCCACCTTAATCTCAAAACCAGCGTCTTTGGCCGCTTTTTCTGTATACCCCACCGAAGCGATTTCAGGAGAACAATACGTACACCCCGGAACGTTATTATAATCCAGGGGTTCTGGCTGATGTTTGAATTTCTTCTCTCCAAAAGCAATATTTTCTACACAGGTAATCGCTTCTTTAGAGGCCACATGGGCCAGCGCCTGTCCAGGTACACAGTCTCCAATGGCGTATATACCTTCCACATTGGTTTTATAAAATTCATCTACCTTGATCTTTCCCTTCTCAGTTTTAATCCCCAAGTCTTCCAAACCAATATTTTCAATATTAGCCACAACGCCGACCGCGCTCAACAGTATATCCGCTTCCAGGGTTTCTTCCCCGTTGGCTGTTTTGACCGTTGCTTTCACCCCATCACCGGAAGTATCTACCTTGGTTACTTCCGAGGACGTCATGATATCAACCCCTTTCTTTTTATAGCTCTTCGCCAGCTCTTTCGATACTTCCTCATCTTCTACCGGCACAATGCGCGGAAGGAATTCCACAATAGTAACCTTCGTTCCAATGCTGTTATAAAAATAACCAAACTCTACCCCTATAGCCCCTGAACCGACGATAATCATGGACTTAGGTTGTTTTTCCAACACCATAGCCTCCCGGTAGCCTATAATTTTTTTATGATCTATTTTCATGCTGGGCAGTTCCTTGGACCGGCCCCCGGTAGCCACAATAATATGTTTAGCCTCATATGTGGTTTTTTTCCCGTCTTTATCGGCTACTTCAACCTTTCCTTTAGCCTTCAGCTTCCCGTCGCCATTCAACACATCGATTTTATTTTTACGCATCAGGAATTGAACACCTTTGCTCATTTTATTGGCCACGCCCCTGCTCCTTTTAACAATAGCTTCAAAGTCCGGTTCAGGATTATTCACTTTTACGCCGTAATCCGCGGAATGTTTTGCATACTCCATAACTTCCGCACTCTTCAACAAGGCTTTGGTAGGAATACAACCCCAATTCAAACAAATACCACCGAGTGATTCACGCTCAACGATCGCGGTTTTAAAGCCTAACTGCGCAGCCCTGATCGCACCTACATAGCCGCCGGGGCCACTGCCAATAACAATTACGTCGTATGTCATAAAATTTTGTTTTAAAAGTTAACTTTTATCAAAGGTATAAAGAAATCAGCATTTCCCTGGAGTCCTCTTGTGCTTTTCCAGGCAATTGGCTTATTTTACAATGGTCTCATTGGCCTCTTTCTCCAGCATTCTTTCCGCTTCCTTTCCCTGCGCGTTGTTTCGCATCTTCGCATATTGCTCTGCCGCCCTGACAAAATGTACGAATAAAGGATGCGCGTTTAACACCGTACTTTTTAGTTCAGGATGGAACTGCGAACCAATAAAAAACGGGTGGTCCTTTAACTCAATCATTTCTACCAACTCATTATCCGGATTCTTTCCACAAGCGATCATCCCCGCCTTTTCAAGATCAGCAAGGAACTTGTTATTAAATTCATAGCGATGACGGTGCCGTTCACTGATCTGCTTTTTCCCGTAAATCTTATGCGCCAATGTATTCGGCTTCAGCATGCAAGGATATGCACCAAGTCGCATGGTTCCGCCTAGTTTACTGATATCCTTCTGTTCATTCATTAAATCAATGACCGGATAGGGCGTATCCGGGTGTACTTCTGTAGAATGCGCTTCCTTCCAGCCCAATACATTGCGGGCATATTCCACTACAGCATACTGCATGCCCAGGCATATCCCAAAAAAGGGAATTTTTTCCTCCCGAACATACCGAATCGCCGCAATCTTCCCTTCAATCCCCCTGTTTCCAAATCCCGGTGCAACTAATACGCCATCCAGCCCAGACAACTTTTCCGCTACATTTTCAGTAGTCAGGTGTTCGGAATGTATATTCTGGACAACTACTTTGCATTCATTTACGGCCCCTGCATGAATAAAAGATTCTAAAATAGACTTATACGCATCCTGCAGTTCTACATATTTCCCTACCAAGCCAATAGTCACTTTAGACCTGGGATATTTTAATTTTGATAAAAAATCTCTCCACCTGTCCATATCAGGTTCCCGGGTAATAGGAATACGCAACTTTTGCATAACGATCTGGTCCAGCCGTTCGCGCATCATTTCTAAAGGAACCTCGTAAATAGTCGGAACATCAGCAGCCTCTATAACCGCATCTACGTTAACATTACAAAAAAGGGCTACCTTTTTCTTTAGGTCATCATAGAGGGGTTCTTCCGTACGGCACACAATAATATCCGGACGTACCCCTTCCTCACTCAACATCCGGACGGAATGCTGGGTAGGTTTCGTTTTCAATTCCTTTGCAGCTTTTAAGAAGGGAATCAGCGTGAGGTGGACGACCAGGCAATTTTCCGAACCCAGCTCCCATTGCATCTGACGCACAGTCTCTACATAAGGCAAGGATTCGATATCCCCTACCGTGCCGCCCAGTTCGGTAATCACAATATCGTATGCTCCCGTATTGCCTAAAAGCAAAATGCGACGCTTGATCTCATCAGTAATATGCGGAATCACCTGTACGGTTTTCCCCAGATAAACACCCTGCCTTTCTTTGTCTATGACTGTTTGATAAATGCGACCGGTGGTCACGTTATTCGCCTGGGAGGTCGGCCGGTTCAAGAATCTTTCATAATGACCAAGATCCAGATCTGTTTCCGCCCCGTCTTCGGTCACATAGCATTCTCCATGCTCGTATGGATTGAGTGTGCCCGGATCAATGTTGATATAAGGGTCAAACTTTTGAATGGTCACTCTCAACCCGCGTGCCTGTAGCAGTTTGGCCAGTGATGCCGCAATAATGCCTTTCCCGAGGGAAGAAGTAACTCCTCCGGTTACAAATATAT
>CAYXRN010000221.1:0-4589 GCA_964467635.1 uncultured Chitinophagaceae bacterium
AAAGAACATTCTGAATGAAGGATTAAAAATAATCGGGACGGAACTTTCCGATAACACGGGTGGAGCGGAAATAAGACCTGAGTTTCAGGCACACGCAGTGAAACCCGAAGCCCCGCCCTATCACCTATGGCATGGGTGGGCAGTTCACAAACTTCATTGGATAAGGTTGTTCTATTTTCCCTTTGGCTATCTTTTTAAGCTTAGTTGCAATTAATCGTTTAGCTAATGGTTTTAAATAGTCGAGGAACAGTATCCCTTGTATATGATCAAATTCGTGTTGAATCATTCGGGCGGTCAGGCCGCTAAAGCGTTTGCGTTGCTTGTTAAACTGACGATCTTGATATTCAATGGTGATCTCCCAAGGGCGCTCTACGCGGTGAGTGATACCAGGGATACTTAAACAGCCTTCCTGGTCGTGCCAGCTGGTTTTGGAGCGTGAAATGATGTCTGCATTAATAAACGTTTCCCGGATGCCGGTATCTGCCTGATCAAAATAGTGTTTCCGGTCAGGCGCTGTTAAAAGGTCATAGGTTGATTGGCTGTCTACTAGGAACACACAAATCGGCAAGCCGATTTGTATGGCGGATAATCCACAACCATTGGCAAACTCCATCGTATGCCACATATCAGAGACGATTTTTTCCAGATTGGGGTAACATTTCGGGATTAGCTTGCTTTTTCCCCTGAGTGCTGGGTGGCCGTAAGCCAGGATTTTTCTCAGCATTTTTTGTGCAAAGATGGAGGGAAGCAGGGAAATGAACAATGAATCGATGTTAACTAATTTCTCTGCGGATACGACTGAGCGCCTGTGGAGTGATGCCAATGTAGGAAGCTATATATTTTTGCGGGACGTAGCGGATGATTTCCGGTTGTTCATCAAACAGGTTTAAATAGCGTTCTTTGGCATTGTATTTTAAAAAAGAAATTGTTCTTTTGCTTTGGGCTACATACAATTTTTCGATAATGAATCGTCCCAAGTAATTGCTTGCCTGGCTTTGTGCATAGACCTTTTTTAAATCTGTATAAGAAATTTGCCAGGCTTTAACTTCGGTTAGGGCCTGCAGATTGTATTTTGCGGGAGTTTGAGATAAAAGTGAATCGTATGCGCAGGTAAATTCGCGGTCAAAGGTGAAATGAAATGTGATATCGCTTTCTTCCTTAGGTATGTAATAACGGGTTATACCGTATTCTACAAAGGATAGATGACGTTCTACTTCTCCGCAGTGGGTGATGATGTCATTTTTAGCAAAATGCTTTTCTTGAAAGTGCTGAGCGATAAACCCCCAATCCTGCGCACTAAGCTGCATGAAGTTTTCATAATATGCCTTGAGATAGCCCATAGTACTTTATAGATATGCAAAACTAAGAAAATATACTCCAATTTGTTTTGTGAAGGATCAAAAAATAAAGAAGGGAACCAGCTCAATTTCGATTTACGTGATTGAGGATTGTGCCAATGCTGAAATAGTATGAAATATATGGAGACGTTTTTTTTCAAAAAATGAGGATGAATTCATTTTTTTAATTATATTTATCTTGTTTTTGAGGCTAATTATAGCTATAGTTGGCTTCATCCATTCATTTTAAACCTTCAAATTATTTATTATGGAGATTAAACTTTCCACGAAGTTTGTAGCCGAAATTATCGGTACCTTCGTACTGGTTCTTATTGGTTGCGGGGCTGCCGTTATTGCAGGGCATGACACCGCTGCTTCCTTGTCTGGACTTGGCCTTCTGGGTATCGCCCTGGCTTTTGGTCTTGCACAGCTTATTATGTGTTATGCCATCGGAGGAATTTCTGGCAGTCACATCAACCCTGCGGTGACTGTAGGCTTGCTTGTCGCCGGAAAAATTAAAGGCAGTGAGGCGATCGCTTACATTGTCGCACAATTGATAGGGGCCGTTCTGGCATCTTTGGTATTAATGATTATTCTCAACGGACTTCCCAGTTTTGAAATGGGAGAATGGGCACTCGGTGCTAATGGCTGGGGGCCGGGGTATCAAAATGGCTACGACATGGCTTCCGCATTTCTTGCCGAAGCGGTAATGACTTTTCTGTTCATATTTGTCATCCTCGGCGTGACCTCTGACAAATGGGGAAATAAGGCTTTGGCGGGAGTGACTATAGGTTTTGCCTTGGCCTCTATCCACTTATTTACCATTCCTATTACCGGAACCTCGGTTAATCCAGCCCGTAGTTTTGGCCCCGCGATCTTTTCCGGCGGGAAAGCATTGTCTCAACTTTGGCTGTTCTTTGCAGCACCTTTATTAGGTGCGATTGTAGCCGCGCTGGTATGGAGAGGAATGAACGCTAGAAAAATAGCAGAAGCATAGATTTTTTGTTGTATCAGACGGTCCAAAGGTTAGTCATAAGGTAACTGATAAAATATATCTCAGTGGCTTTTGTTGGTAGATACAGAAACTTACTTATTATTTCTGGTATCGGTTCGATTACTGCGGCCGCTCTTTTTACAGAAATTGGTCATTTCAGCCGTTTTGATAGCCAAAAAAATATTGCCTCTATTGGGACTGATTCCCTGGGAGCATAGTAGTGGTGAGACTAATGGACCCAGGGGCCATCCCGCTGTAATAAATCTTTGCTCGATGTTGATAGAAGCATCCTGGCCCGCTATCTTTCCTGGTAGCGGGTTATTAGTTTATAGTGACTACTCAATGGTGCTCCTCCCATTGTTTAGAAGCGTATATACTGCATATTCCTATCTGTACTACTCTCTCTATTCCCTGGTATTGACCATGTGCAAGGGTATTTATAGGAAAAAAGTGATATTTTACCGAAAAAAATTAATTGTTCACTGGATATTGTTAAAAAAAATAATAAATATTTATACATTGCACGTATATACTCTATTTTTAACGTGGGTGATTACTTTTCTATAGGGGCTCCTTCCTAAGAAGCTCAAGTTTATTGTCCCGTTTAGAAAAAGGATTAAATTTAGGAGGTGCATTAGCTGTTTAAGCGTTTATAAATATTTATAAACGGCTTGAGGGTATATAATAAAATGCGCAATAGGGAGAAAAATCGTAAATGATTGATAATTAGATACGTAAATAAATAAGAAGTAAGATGCAGCTGCGTCTATTTGGGCGTTATGGGCAACTATAGGACACAATACACAATGAAAACACTACTGACGCTTTTAATAATGATTTTGACGACAGCGGTTTTTGGACAAGTTAAACAAAAACAAAACCCAACTGATTTTATACCAAAAGGATTTGTAGTTTTTGAAAGAATAAATGGCGACTTGAATAAAGACGGAATTGACGATTGCATCCTTATCATTAAAGGAACCAGTAAAAAATATTTTGTCAAAAACAGATTTGGAAAAATAGTGGACCGTAACAGAAGAGGCATTATTATTCTTTTCAATAAAGGCAATTATTACGATCTGGCTGTAGAAAATGACACTTGCTTCTCTTCTGAAAATGAAGATGGCGGCGTTTATATGCCACCCGAACTTTGGGTGTATGTGAAAATTGGGAATTTATATATCCATTATGGTCACGGTAGATATGGATATTGGGAATATGCTTTTAGATTTCAGAACTCAGGCTTTGAACTCATTGGGTATGACGAAAGCGATAACCACGGTCCTGTGGTTAATAGAGAAATAAGCATCGATTTTTCAAGTAAAAAGAAGTTGGTAAAAGTGAACACTAATGGAAATGCTGAAAATGATGGGGATGAAGTATTTAAAACAACAACTAAAAAAATCAGCATAGACAGACTTATCAAATTATCTGAAATCAAAAACTTTGGTGCGCTTGATATGTCCAAATATTGACGAAGGAATAATTGCCCATATTAACATTGGCTTACTGATCAGCCTGCGAAAGTGTTAAATCCGAGCATTTGGAATTCTATTTTGCTTTTGTACTTTAGCCGAATATTAGTTTTTTAAATTCAGGCCGGCGGCAGGCCTATCCCGTTAGCTGCCACCTTTCCAAGCATTTGTTTAAACCTCAACGAAAATTTCGGATATATATTTTGAAGTATAAACTTAGCGGACAGTCTCTGTCATGCTGGGAAGTGTTGGTATATGAGCAAACCGGCAAGCGGGTAACTGGTGTTCCGGCAAAGCCTATACAAACCAAAATAGCGGCAAACCAAAAAGAGTTTCCAGAGTACTATCCGGGCTTATTGTTAATTTACCGCTACTGGTGTTCCGATTCGCAAACCTGAACAGCGCAAAGATAATTGAATTTTATATTTCTGAAAATGTTTTTACTTCTATGAGGGAGGGCAGACCTTCATGTGGATAACTGAAAACAACCTCGCTAACAGCAACGACCAGCTGGAATATGGACTACTAGTGTCATGTCATATATAAAATGGCGTATAAAATACAGATCTTTGTGCTAAAAAGTCATGAAGAAGTACAAAGTAACTTTAGAGCTAAAGGAGCGGGAAGAACTTTTGGTAATTATCAAAAAAGGTAAACACACTTCCAAGAAAGTAATTCATGCATTGATCTGCTGAATTGTGACGAGGGAAAACATTCTGGTAAAGTCCAAAATGAAGAAGTTGCAAAAGTTTTACAGATTGGTCATCGAACAATTGATAGGGT
>CAYXRN010000222.1:0-4571 GCA_964467635.1 uncultured Chitinophagaceae bacterium
CATCGACCTTCCTGGCCAGTGTTCCCACCGAGAGTGTGGTAGCGTATGAAATATTGGTCGTGTTCTTTTTCCCGTCTTTAGTCGTAATAACGACAACTCCATTCGCGCCTCTCGCACCATAAATAGCAGAAGCAGCGGCATCTTTCAATATATCTATTGACTTGATCACGTTTAAATTAACAATATTGGGGTCCACTCCTACCACCCCGTCCACTACGTACAATGGCTCGTTAGAGGAGTTCAATGAACCGACCCCCCTGATCTTTATAACAGGACTGCCGCCGGGCGCTCCTGAATTGAGCATAATATTCACCCCGGCGATCTTACCGGCCATTCCCTGAAATATATTGAGCGATGTGGGCCGCTGCATCAGCTTCTCCGCGTCGATCGTTCCCACAGAGGTCGTCAAATCCTTTTTTAGCGCGCTTCCGTAGCCCACAACTACTAATTGGTTCAGGTCGGTGACCACAGCTTGCAATGAAATATTTATCTCCATGCGGCCATTAACGGGAACTATTTCGGTTTTAAACCCAAGAGAAGAAAAGACGAGCGTATCATTTCCTTTGACTTTAAGCTGGTAATCTCCGGCTTCATTTGTTATTGTTCCCGCGTTCATCCCTTTTACGCTAATGGTTACACCCGCTAAAGGCTTATTTTGCATATCTGTGACGCTGCCATGGACAACCAGTTCTTTATTTAACCCAGCAGGCAATCTATTGCCAGGCACTTCTGCAGCTAACGGCCGGATAACAATATTATTATTAAAGACAAGATAGGTTAAGGAATCCGGGGTTAATATCCTTTGCAGCAAACTACGCAAAGGCGTCTTTTGAACATTGACGGTAACTTTAGCGCGGTTAGCGACTACATTCCCTACAAAATTGATCGGAATGTCGGATTCCCGCGAAATTTGCTGCAGGGCATCCTCAAGGCTCAAGTTTTTAATATTAATCGTCACCTCCTTATCCAAAATACCTTGTCCGCTCGAGGATGCTACAGAAAAGAAAGAAAAAAACAATAAGACCAAAGTAAAAATATACTTACTGCGCTTCATAGCAATTTAACTTTAAATTTTTAATGGAAGGGTAAGCCCCGCTCTATTTGCCAATGATATAGTACCCGTCGGCTTTTACAAGATCAACATGCAACGCCAGGCATAATAACTTCAATGACGTTGCCAGACTATCTTGTTTAACATTAAAACTTCCATAATATGTGTAATTACGGAGGGACTTCCCTAATTTAATAGTAGTGGCGTATTGAACACTTAAGTCTTGTACGACCATTTGTAAATCCATTCCATTATATTGTAAAATTCCGTTGCGTCTTCCATATAAAATCTTTTTCGCATCCGGAAATTTTTTCTTAACCAATAACCCGTCACCGGCTTTAAAAACAACCCGCTGATTAGGGCGCAGTCTTACCACTTTATTGCGATTTATAGCAGATGTATTTGTCTTTTCAACAGCCACCTCACCGGTGGCTACGGTAACAGTAGCATAGTCCCGGTCCTCATAGGTGTTAACGTTAAAAGAAGTTCCAAGCACTTTTATTTTTAAAAACCGGCTCTTTACGATAAAGGGATGTTCCCCATCCCGGCTCACGTCAAAAAACGCTTCTCCCGATACTTCCACCTCCCTGTAATCTCCGGTAAACCGCTCCGGATACCTCAGGGAGCCCCCAGGGCCAAGCCATACCCGTGTTCCATCCTCTAATCTGATTTCTTTTGTCTGCCCAGGTCTTGTGTTAACTTCTATATAAGACAATTCCCTGTGTGCCTGTTTCGCATTAAAAAAGCCAATACCAACGATAAACAGAAGAAGAACGGAAGCTGCCGCCAGAGTAACCCGATAAAGTCGCTTTCTCTTCTTCTTTTTATGAATTTCAGCATGTATGTTTTTCAACATTTTATTGGACAGCCGCTCTTCGATTAACCTTTCCGCGGCACGCATATCGTCAAACTGTTTCCTGGCTACTTCCCGTAAAACAGAGAGATCCTCTTTCTGCAGGTATTCATTTAACCAATTACAGTCGTCTTTACTCCAGTCCTCCTTAAGAAGCAATTTTTCCAGTCTTTTCCGTAAATTATCCACTTAACCTGATTTATTATAAATACAATGCTCCAAAAAAATAGGGGGGATACAATCAATCAAAAAACTCAAAATCAAGCCAACGCTCCTGCTGTCTCCTCTCCGGAGATCATCCGGGTTCCGAGACCTCCGAAGTTTACAGTTAACTGCGAAAATTGTTGTTTTTATGGAAAATAATTTATCGTTCACTGAAAATTCCATTTAAAGACTACAAACCGCTTTACCTTGCACGGTATAATCCGGTTTCGTCAAAACGACAATCCCTCTCCGTAGCGCGTTGACAGGGAAAAAAAGCGCTGGACTAATCGTTTAATGCTAAACGAATTATTAGTATTTATAACTGCATCGCCATACATCGGCAAAAGAAATGTAATACATTAATATCCATGATAATAGCTTCCATTTCAATCGTTGCTCATCATTGCATCAAAGTAAATAAAACTACAACATATAAGCATAAAATCTAAAAAGCAAAATTCACAAAAAAAACTTCCGAACAGATATGCACCATAAGAAAAAAAATACCGCCACCTTGTACCAGCCCCGCCTGACTTCAGAAGCAATCCGATCAAAAATGGACCAAACTAAAATCACTAAATATTAAAATGGACAGACAAAAGTGTTATTATATTTTAAGAGCACGAATCGTCTTTAAAGACGCCCAAACGAATGAATTGGTTTTTGAGAACTTTGAGCACAAATACGACGATAAAAATCCCATTAATGCAAGAGAAGCCGTTTTCAATGCTTTTGACAGTTATGTACACAGCCTGCTTTTGGGGATTGGATTGAAAGAACAGGAAATAGAGCATATTTCCGACCGAAAAACAAGAAAGTTATTGAATCCGTATATTGATCCAAAAACAGCGACGAGACACCAGATACTCAATAAAGTATTTGAGATTCCTGACGCTACAGGTAACGGTATATGGATCAAAATGGTCATTGATGACAAGGTACACGACAACCTTACCCTTCATTCCATTGACCAGGACAATTCAGACATGCCTTCTCCCCCATGTGTCGTCGATTTAGAGGAGGAATACGCCTTTTACCAGGCTAATAAGTATGACAAAAAAAATTACACCACATCGGTTTCATATTTTGATGTCGATGAATTTGAAGACGGAAATCTGGAGACGGCATTTGAAATACATACCATTTTAAAAACCCCTTTTGACTGGAGTGGCTATGACAAAATATTTTGGTGGGGGCACCCTACTGATGAAGCGGCTAATCAACAAAAACAACAAAGGCAGGGAAAGCACCTGCTTCCTCCGATGGAAGTCGCTTACGCAAAGGGAAAGCACGAGTTTACCGAGTTTAAACCAAGCTTAAGAAATAGTTCTTCATCCGCCCGGAATATTGAATTCGAAGTAGCCAAAACAATTTGCGCATTTTCAAATTCAAAAGGAGGTTATCTCTTTATCGGCATTGCCGATGATGGAACGATCTCTGGCATCGATTTGACCAAAATTTCGAAAGACGAATTCCTAAGCACATTCACCCGAATCAAGGCCCAATACTTGCCTAAATCCATTGCCTTTTCTACTAATGGGGATTTTTATAATATTGACGATAAGGTAGTTTTCGTGATCACCGTTCATCACAGTTTATACGACCCGATATTTGTTTGCAAAAGGGATTCAAATAACAAAATAATTAAAGAATTCTATGTCCGTTCTGACGCAGCGTCCAGCCCTATCAATGATATCGAAGAGCTGGTTAGGTATTGTAGGTGGCGGTGGTCCGGATAGTCTCTTCATCTATTATGTTTGTGTAAACCAAAATTAGTCTTAATCAAAGAAACCTGAACCATTATGCTGACCATCCAAGAATTAATATCCATAAAAACTGATATCCTAGATAATGCTAAGGTCAAGCTGGTTAGACATCAAGATCACCGAATCGAATACCAAGATTTAATTAAAGACCGGGAAAGACTAATAGAAACTTAAAAGACGAATCCAAAATCCGGATGCAAACCGAGATTGGAAAATCCACTTATCATCTGTCAATGGTGTATCTATTATACTCGACAAAGCCACCGGAAATCAATACCTTGGTTCAGCCTGCGGAAAAAATGACATGAAATAGTAGAAATTGAGACTTTATATAAAAAAAAACTGGGACAAAATTTCACGGACTAAACAAAAATTAATCTCCACATGGAAAGCATCATGTCTAAAATTTTATTTAGGTCAATCATTTTTAAACGACGCAGCCAAAAAAATAGATATTTAACTGCATGGATGCAAGCGACACTTCAGTGCCCTGACCTTTTGCAATAATATTTCGTACGTTTTTAACAAGCACTATAGCAAACATCAGATTATCCGAAAGAGCCTGCAGGTGGTAAAAAGCCTATAAAATATCTGGAAAATTTTAGCCTAAAACTAGACATTCACCTAAGGTTCCGTTTCGTACACATCATATCTGTTTCAGATTTTGAGGCCGAAGTTTACGAAAGCGATTGGGATC
>CAYXRN010000223.1:0-4400 GCA_964467635.1 uncultured Chitinophagaceae bacterium
CGTTTGTTCTAAAGATGAGCTAATCGCATTATAAGTGAGGTCATCGTTTGCAAAACCCATGCCTGTAATGCCAGTAGTCTTATATTGTATACCATTAATACTGGCCACTGCCGTCCCGTCTAAATGATTCTTATCAAAATCGTGAGAATAGGTTAAAATATGCTCTACCAAATAATCAGTATATAAATTTTTCGCTATAGATGCTCGTCCTCCATCATTTCTACCCGAAGTGTGTTTAAGACCCAAATAATAATTTTCCTGGACGTTCCGTGTACTCAGGCTCGAATTCAACTTATAAGATAAATTGTTTGCAATATCCCATTTACCTACTAAATTCAAATTAAGTCGATCAGTAATTATTAGATTATCTGAATTCCTTATATTCCATAAAGGATTAAAATTTGACTCTCCGGCCTCGGTAACATCCTCCCTTAACGAACCGTCAGCTTTATAAATTTCTGCTAATGGGGGCATCGTAATAAAAGAATTAAAAGATCCATCAGCTATTGTACGTAAAGATTTGGAATAAGAAATATTTGTTGTAACTGAAAATTTATCGGAAAATTTTTGATCTATGTTTAACCTCCCTGTAAATCTTTTAAATTCAGAAGAGGGAACTATTCCGCCCTGATAAAATTGCCCCAGGGACAAAGCATATTTGGTTTTCTCATTTCCTGACTGTATAAGTAGATCATTCTTATTTTGCCAGGCGGGACTGAACATAACATCCTCCCAGTCAATATACTTTTTTGACTCGTAAACATCCTTCATCAAACCACCAAGCACTTCTGTTTCATCGTAGTATCCGTACGCATTATAAAAGGCTTCTTTACGATATGCGGCCCACTGATCTCCATTATACAGTTTGAAATTGCTATGAATACTCTCAACACCTGCATATGAGTTTACTGTAATCTTAGTCTTTCCTGGAGTCCCTCGTTTTGTCGTAACTAAGATCACCCCATTTGCGGCTCGTGCGCCATATATAGATTGTGCAGAAGCATCCTTTAATATCTCAATAGATGCTACAACATTTGCGTTCAAATCATCAATGCTGGCCATCGGCACCCCATCTACAACGAATAATGGATCATTTCCCCCTGAAAGGGATCTTCTACCCCTTATCAAGATATTAGATCTTCCCCCCGGAGCACTGCTTCCCGTTGTCACTTGCACTCCCGGAGCGGCACCTCTAAGCATTTCAGCAAAACTAGTGGATGGTGTTTTATTAATCTGCTCAGATGTCACGGACGATATTGAACCGGTTATATCACTCCTTTTTTGCGTCCCATAGCCTACTACAACCAATTGATTCAGCCCCGTGGAAATCGCCGACAAATTTATATGGATAGATGTCCTACCGTTGACAGCTATAGTTTTCGATTTATATCCCAGATAGCTAACGATTAACACAGCGTCTTCATCCACCTCCAGGCTAAACCTTCCTTCTGTATCGGTAACGGTTCCCATGGCCGTTCCCTTAATCTTAATACTCACGCTTGTAAGTGGCTTACCGGTAATCGAATCAGTAACAGTACCAGTAACCAGGACCGGAGGTGGCAAAAGTATCTCTGCTTTCTGTCCGACCGAAACCCCCTTCCTTTTTACAATAATGGCCTTATTTTTTAAAATGTAAGTAAGTGGTTGGTTATCGAAGCATATTTCCAGCACCGTTTTCAGCGGTGCATTCTCAACACTTATACTTACCCGGTGGGCTTCTTTCAGCATATCCTTCGTAGCTACAAACTGATAACCCGTTTGCTCAAAAATTTGCTCAAATACTTTGGCAATGGGCGCGTTCTTTACCCGGAGCGTAATTTGCTGCGCATAGCTTTCAGCTCTTAATTGCAGGCAGGTGATTGTTAAAAGCAGGGTGATCAACTTCATAACCAGCAAGTGTTGTTTTTTAATGATCCCTTTCCACGCTATTTTATCAAGGAGGTCGCTAAGACAAAAAATATTGCCATAAAAAATACTTTTCATAACTTGCAGTTCCCCGGCATCCCCGGGGCAGGTTTGGGTTTTGAAATAGAATTCGTTTTCTTCTTTGTTGAGAACATAGTTTTAGCATAATCCAAACTTCTCCGGATTCCGAACGCCATCGGAATCCGGTTTTGTTATTGGAACTGCATAAATGGCCTTTTAAGTAGAATTATCATACTTCATCAGCGGACATTTGTTGTTTTTAATTTTTGCTCACCTGAGGTAAATTAAGCGGTTTACTGTGGTGCCCCTTGTGTCACCGTCACTTCACCCCTTTTAATCTTAAACTGTACCACACCGCTGGCTTCCAGCATTTCAAGGACTTGTGATATGTTATTATCCCGGCTGATTATGGCCATAAATTCATGTGATCGCACATCTGCCGCGTAATTCACCTGTACGTCATACCAACGAGATAGCTGATTCATAACATCGTATAAACTGGTGTTATTAAAGAAAAAGTAGCCTTCTTTCCATGCTATAGCCTGCTTTATATCAGCATGTTTTTCCACGCTGGCTCGCCCATTTTCAGAGATGACCTGCTCTCCAGGCTTTAATATCATTTTCTCACCAAAACTACTGATCCTTACTGAGCCATTCACCAGCGTTGTAATGACCTTATTCTCATCAGAATAAGCATGCACGTTAAACTCAGTGCCCAACACCTGTATGTCCTGTTTCCGGGTATGGACAATAAAAGGATGACCCGCATTCTTCGTTACTTCGAAATACGCTTCCCCTTCCAAGCTGACCGCTCTGTCTCCTCCAGTAAACCTGGAAGGATAAATCAGCTTAGACTCGGCGTTAAGCCACACTTTCGTGCCATCCGACAATACCAGATTATATTCTCCTCCCCGGGGAACAATTAGTGTATATTTGGTAACTTTCGCATCCGTGACTTTTATATTCCCGTTATTGATATGCACTATATTGCCAGCCAGGGTAAAGCTGGTATCTCTCTCATTTAATGCTACCTGAGCGGCCCCCGCCTGTAAAATAGCCTTAAAGCTTCCTGGATTAATATCATGCCCATCTTCGGTTGCCATATTATGGGCTATTGTCTGCGCAGGTTTCTTTTTATCCACCAACAGATAAACAGATCCTATGCCAATAACCAGTGCAAGCACGGCTGCTGCAATGCGGTACCACACTCTGGATGAATGCACAACCGGTTTGTCGGCCCGGATTGCGTGCTTCAACAGGCGATCCGCCTTTTCCTTTTTCAGGTTTTTTTCTGCGCCTATCTCATTCCACAGATCTTTCATGACAGCGTGATAGGCTTCATCATCATCCGATTTTAAATAGCCAAATAATTCTTCCAGCTCTGCAGGGGAGCATTTATTATTCAGGTATTTCCCTAAAAGTTCCTGCTTTCTATGATTAATATCCAATTGTATGAGCGATTTATCTATAATACAATTGTTACAGGACGAGGGGACTACTCAGATTCAAAAAAATTCAATAAAAAAATAGAAATAGAGAATAAATAAGACAAATGCTTATTTCAGTATGGGTATTGAGATAGTTCCTGATAAACTTAAGTGCTTTAACTATTTGGTTCTTCACGGTAAACTTTGAAATCCCGAGTCGATCGGCAATCTCCTCATGAGTCATCGCTTGTTTTCTGCTCATTTTATAGATCAAACGTCTCTGCGGAGGCAGTAAGTCTATTGCTCGTTCCGCAATATTTTCAAGATCATGATAAACCAGGTCATCTTCAGGCTGCCAGCGATTTTTTTCTAAATAATAAGCCAGCTTTTGTTGGAGAGAAGCATTTGTCGCTGCTTTTTTTAGAAAATTCAGGCTATAGTTCCGGGTAATGATATATAAGTAGCTATTAAAAGACAACGTAAGATCTATCTTTTCCCGCTCGGTCCAGATCTTGATCAACACGTCATGTACGATCTCTTCTGCAATTGTTTCCGACTTGGTGAACCGTAAACAATATGAAAGCAGTTTATCTTTATAGCGATAAAAGATCTCCTTAAAAGCAGATTGGTCACCGCTTTTAACCTTTTCAATCAACTTTTTTTCAGGAGTAAAACTGTCGATCATTTTATCGTTAATGTTAAATAGATGCTGTAAAGCTAATATATTTTTTAAGAAAAAAAATTCGGAGAGGATATTTCACTTCTTCCAATAACCCGGCCACTCTGCCATAATGGTAGCACAAACAGGTGAAACGATACAATCCCTAATATCGTATTATTGTAGTTGGACGGCTCCTTCATTACTTTTGCCAACTCGAAATTCAGCATTTACCGGGGGCGTAACGGGTTGATTCGTCGGACCAGTGGTTGGGGCATAAGGGCGGGGACGGACGAATTAAATCCACCGCCTGTTATACTTAACTTAAAAAGGAATTTCCTGTAAATTAAGATATCGTGGGCTGAACTGTAATTACCAGGCTATCCGTA
>CAYXRN010000224.1:0-4376 GCA_964467635.1 uncultured Chitinophagaceae bacterium
CGTGTTTTTTCAACAGGCTCGACAGGTAGGCCAGGTTCATCGGGTTGTCCTCAACGACGAGGATCTGAATGTCGTCTTTTATTAAAAGCTCATTGGCGACAGATTGGGTCCGCACCTTTCCGGTCGGCTTGTCGGTAGCCTCAAAAGGCAGTGAAAAATTAAAGACGGTGCCTTTGCCCTTTGTGCTTTCAACGGTAACCCTTCCTCCCATCATCTCTACCAGTCTTTTACAAATAAACAATCCCAAGCCCGAACCGCCATAGTTTATCCGTATATCTTCATCGGCCTGCATGAAATCCTGAAAGATCTTCTCCATATCCTCCTTGGAAATGCCAATCCCTGTATCTTCTACCCGGAACCGGATCCAGATCGTGTTTTCGTATTTTTTTACAATACTGGCCTTCAGGGTAATGGTACCTTTGGTGGTGAATTTTTCCGCATTGGCCAACAGGTTCATCAGTATCTGATTCAAAAGGACATGGTCACCAATAAGGAAACGGTTAATTTCCGGATCAATTTCACAGTGAAGTTCAACCGGTTTTTCGTTGAGCTTGAAACTAAAGGTGTCTATTAAAGAGCCTAACAGCAGGGGGAGGTCGAATTCTTTTTGATGAATCTCCTGCCGGCCGGATTCTATTTTCGCGAAATCCAAAATGCCGTTTAACAAATCCAGTAAGATGTTGGAGGCGTTTTTCAGTACTTTGATATACTCCCGTTGTTCTTTATCCAGGGAAGTATCTGCCATAAGCAGGGTCATCCCGATGATGGCGTTCAACGGGGTCCGGATATCATGGGCCACGCTGGCTAAAAACTGTTGTTGGGCTACCTGGGCGTCTTCGGCATTCTTTTTTGCATTTTCCAGTTCACGCTGGATGTTTTTTTGCTCGGTGATCTCTGTCATGAACAGCATGCAGCCCAGTGGCAGTCCCATGGTGCTTACATTGCCAAAGGTGTGGCATTGTACCCATTTGGTACCTTCCCGTACTTTCAGTTCCAATTCGAAAGAGCTGGTGTTGCTGGTTAATATGCTGGAGTTGCGGTTTTGCAGGCAGGCTTCTACATGAGGTTTACCCGACAGGCACAGGCTAAGGAAGTTTATCCGCTCCAGTTCTTCTTCGGAGAAGCCGATAAACTTACAAAAGAACGGGGACACCCTGGCAATACTTCCGTCTTCCTTTATTTCACAATAAGAGATGTTAAACTTGTCAAAAGTTTCAACAAAAGAGGTGTCCGAGTTTTTTAAAGTCTTCCATTGATTTTGCTGTTCCGGGCATAGCGTAAATTGCCAGATAGCCCCTGTAAATCGTTCGGTCTGAAAAATAGGAATATAATCTATTTTCAGGATCGTATCGTCAATTAGGTAAACCTTGGTGTCAAATTGGGGCTCACGCTTTTTGAGCAGCGATTGCATCTGGTGGGTAAAGGTTTCAGGGTACCTCATATAGCCCCGCAGGTAATCAATGCCATGTGAAGCCGGACGGTTTAAAAGCAGCTTAAGTTCCGGACCTATCAATGGATGGCCAAAAAAGATATCGTTGATCCACAGCAGGGTGTCCTGATCGTCAGTAATAAGAAATCCCAATCGTGAATTGTCCATAAATTCGCGAAAGGGGAGGTCGAAAAATCCCTTCAATGGATCTGTATCCGACCCATTGTCACCTTTCCCAATAACCTCATAACCGGAGTATTTTTTATGCTCATCCATTTATTACCGATTTCAGTAGTTCCGATATTCATCCAGACTGAAGAACCTAAACCGAATCTTTCTAACCTCCTGTTTTTTAGACGTGTATAACGCCTTTCAGATTTTGGAAGAAGCTGTCTTTCTTGCGCAAAGAAATAGGAATGGTTTTTTCATCGCTCATGATGACGGCAGCTCCGACCCCTTTTATTATTTTCTGGATATGATTCATATTAATCAGGTACGACTTATGTACCCTGAAGAAGCCTTTATCGGAGAGCAGCTTGTCGTATTCCTTAAGAGACTTTGAAATGATCTGCACCTTTTCTCCTTTAATGTGAATTTTTGTGTAGCTGTCACAAGCTTCACAATAAATAATATCATTGAGGTTGACCAGGCGGTAACCATCGTTGGCCGGAATAACGATTTTGGAAAAACCCTGCTCCTTGTTTTGCATATAATCCTTTAAAATACCAATCAGTTCATTGGTATTTCCGCTCTGGCGTTTCCTCACCTTGGATAAGGCCGTTTTTACTTCATCAATATTTAATGGCTTAAGCAGATAATCTAGTGCAGCAAATTTGATCGCCTGAATGGCATATTCTTCGTGGGCGGTAATAAAGATAACATCAAAGAAAACCTTTGAAAACTGATCCAATATGTCAAATCCTTTATGGGGAGGCATCTCTACATCAAGAAAAAGTACATCCGGCCTCGTTTTTCGGATCATCTTAACGGCTGCTTCAACGGTTTTCTCTGCTCCGACGATTTCTACGTTTTCACAATGTTCTTCAAGTATCGTTTCAAGGATCTCAATATTTCTGGCTTGGTCTTCTGCAATTGCAACTTTAATCGTATCCATAGTTAAAAATTATAATAAGGGGGTTATTTTTCTCACTTCATCCTGACCAATGCAGTCCATTAGAAAATACCTATGGAGTAGTAGTTAGAATTTTTAATATATCATAATATAGTAATACATTTTGTTATGATTATCAAGTCATAACGAAGGTCTGTGTTTTTATTTTTTGAAATGGTCCGTTTATATACCCGTCCACTTCCAAGAACCATCCTTCTCAACTGCTGCAATATACTACAATTTCAAATTATCGCATAATATTGAACCCTTTTTGAGGCAATAAAATTCCGTTTCACGGGTGGGGTTACCCTGAAAAGTGAAGTTAACAGAATGGAACCGGGCTTAGGAGTGTGCCCAAAGGGGGAAAGTAATAAATCTAAGTAAAAACAAGCAGCTGCGTGCTGGAATTTAAAAACGGCAAGCTCGGAAAATGCCCCCCCTCAAGGCATTTGTCCGAGCGGGGAAGATCCCCTAAGCCGTGTTTAACCGGAACCCTGTTTTAAAGTACCGAATTAGGTTCAAAGGTAATTGAGCCTTTTCTACTAATCGGTTAAAAAGAGGGAATACCATATAATAATTCGTGAACGGTGATTTTTAAACGGGATTCGCTATCATTTTGTCTTTTTTTGCAGGCACTTCCACAAAATCAAAGTTGTTTGAGGCCTCGGAAAAATGCGGCAGCTGCCGATCCTTGGCAGAGATAATGGCTTCGTCCATGGGAATGCCCCAGTCGATATCCAGGCTGGGGTCATTATATATAACGCCCGCTTCACTTGTTTTATGATAAAAGGCGTCGCATTTGTATAAAATTTCCGCCGTTGGGGAAAGCACGGCATAGCCGTGGGCAAACCCCTTTGGAATAAGCAACTGTTTCTTGTTGACGGCTGACAACAGGATTTTAAAAACTTGGCCGAAAGTGGGAGACCCGCTGCGCATGTCGACTGCCACGTCCAGGATCATACCCTCCAGTACGCGGATAAACTTTGTTTGTGCATGGGGATTCAACTGGTAGTGCAAACCCCGCACCACTCCGTATACGGAGCGGGCCTGGTTGTCTTGTACAAAGTCAAGGTTGATCCCTGCAGCTTTTAAAGTATTGGCGTTGTAGCTTTCAAAGAAATAGCCCCGTTCGTCGTTAAATAGGACAGGCTCGTAGACGGCCAGGCCCGGAAAGCGGGTTTGAGAAAAAGGCATCAGGTAGAGATTTTAGATGGTTTCAGGTTCTTTTTTAGGAATATTTCGAAAATAGGCGAGCGTTTTCTTCAGGCCTTCGCTGCGGGATACACGAGGTTCCCAGCCCAGCAGGGCCTTCGCCTTGCTGATATCCGGTTGTCGCTTTTGGGGGTCGTCCGTAGGTAAGGGCTTGTAGGCGATGCCGGAGCCGCTGTCAGTGAGCTTGATGATTTCCTCGGCAAAATCCTTCAGTGATATCTCATCGGGATTGCCGATATTGACAGGAAGGGAATAGTCGCTAAACAATAAACGGTAGATCCCTTCTAAAAGATCCGTTATATAACAGAAAGAACGTGTTTGTGAACCATCGCCGAAAACGGTCAGATCTTCTCCTCGCAGCGCCTGTCCCATAAAAGCCGGTAAGGCTCTGCCGTCGTGCAACCGCATACGCGGACCGTAGGTATTAAAGATCCGGACAATACGGGTATCTACGTTATGAAACCGATGATAAGCCATGGTGATGGATTCCATGAACCGCTTGGCTTCGTCATACACGCCACGGGGACCGATTGGGTTGACGTTTCCCCAATAATTTTCGGTTTGTGGATGAATATTGGGATCTCCATATACTTCCGAAGTGGAAGCAACCAGTATCCTCGCCTC
>CAYXRN010000225.1:0-4253 GCA_964467635.1 uncultured Chitinophagaceae bacterium
AGAAAAAATTACTTCACTATTCTGTTCCGATTCAGTCCTGAATAAATCTTTGTACTGATTAAGTAACGTATAATGAAATTCTGTAAATAACTGTTTGAGATATATTTTTGCACGTTGCCAATCTTTCATGTAGACAAATACTTTTGCTAATAAAGAGACCGCGGCTCCCTTAGATGCCCTTCCCCAAGTTGTTTTTGAGGGCAGCGGCAATTTCTTAACTGCATCGCTCAGATCCTTCACTATCAAGTCATAAATATCACCTACGGAAGCCCTGGGGACCTCCTTTGCTTCTTTTGCCGTTAAAATATCAGTAACCTTTGGAACGCCACCGAATATTCTAACCAGATCAAAATAGAACTTGGCTCTTAAAAACTTTACCTCTCCTATATACTGATTCTTTTTCTCGTTATTATAGTCTGATGGATTATCAATATTAGCTAAGACAGTATTAGCTCTAAATATGCCCCTATAGCAGGCTTTCCAAAAATCGTTAACAACCTCATTTTGTGGTGTTAAAGACAAGGTGTTTATTTGGTCCGATCCTGGCGTAATTGCATAATCAAGCCACATGTTATCGCTCGGTAGTTCCATTATCAAGTAATCTGTCTGAATCCTTGAAGCAAGGCTTTGGTATACCCCTAGAACAGCTAAGTTTATACTCTTGGCATCGCTATAAGCATTAGCCGTAGTAAGAATAGATGGCGGTATTGGATCCAATAGCTTTTTGGTACAGGAGCCTAAGAATGTTATGGCTATAATTAAGGCGTTGAATAAATAAAACTTTAAATTACGCATATCCGCAGTTTAATGTGATTTAATTAAAAGGTTACATGAACTCCAAAAACAACTGCAGTAGCTAGTGGATTGGAGCCACGATTAAAGCCGGGAGTACTGTTAATACCATTGATTTTACCATTGGTCGTGCCTTCCGGATTATACGCGTGATTATCTTTGCTCTTGATGATTAGTAAATTACTTGTCGAGATGTAAGCGTTCAGATCGGTCAAATGAAAGTATTGCGCAAACCTAGAGAAGCTATAACTCAGGTTTATATTTCTTACATTTAAATATGAACTATTTTCAATATAGTAATCTGTGTTAGTATTAAAACTAAATAGCTGACTCAGAGACAAGGCCGGCGTTTTTC
This sequence comes from uncultured Chitinophagaceae bacterium, assembly GCA_964467635.1. Lineage (GTDB taxonomy): Bacteria > Bacteroidota > Bacteroidia > Chitinophagales > Chitinophagaceae > FW021-bin31. The sequence continues at coordinate 1,148 of CAYXRN010000225.1, forward strand.
CGTCTCCGGGATCACTTTCGGACCACCATTCGTTTTCAACAAGAGATCTGCGTAGTGCGCCATTAGAAGTTCCTTCATACTGCTCATTTATCCCATTGAACATCTTTGCCCCTAGTGATGCTTGTAATGTTATGCTAAGCTTAAATCCTTTCCACGAGAAATCATTTGTTAATCCGAAGATGTAATCTGGCTGAAAGTCACCTAATACGAGCCGATCTTTTTCAGGGGTTATTTTGCCATCGTTATTCACGTCTTTTAGTATCGGGTTTCCAGGCTTCGTTCCTGGTAGATGGGGCGTTTTATTTATTTGGTCTTGATTGTTAAATACGCCAATGATTTTATATGCATAGTAGGAAAACATAGGGACCCCCTCTCGTAATAACCATCCCATCGACCAAGCAGAATTAATCCTTTCGTCTACACTTCCTAGGTCCAATACTTCATTATGATTATGCGTGAAATCGAAAGAGATATCCCACTGGAGCGGCCCCATCGTATTATGAGAACGTATTTCAAAATTTATACCTTTGTTTTGAATAGAACCTATATTTTGAATTGTGTTTGAAAAACCGGTAATTCCCGGGATATTTACAGTATAAAGCATTGATTCTGTAATGTTGTTATAATAATCAAAAATAAAGCTGGCTCGACCCTCCAGTAGGCTGAGGTCGAAACCAAAGTCGAGGCCCCTGGTTTTTTCCCAAGAAAGAGAAGGGTTTTGAAGAGTAGTCTGCGCAATGCCTTGCTTTGTTTCCTCATCAGGAGAATACAGGACATTACTGACCCTTCCTAGATATTGGAAGTTGCCAATGTTAAAATTACCCGTTTCCCCAAAGCTAACTCTCAATTTAAACTCGTCGATCAAGGTTAAGCCACTCATAAACGACTCTTGTGAAACCCTCCACGCCCCCGAAATTGCCGGGAATAGTCCCCATTTATTATCAGGGCCAAAGCGAGAACTGCCGTCTGCCCTCAAAGACGTAGCGAGAAAATATTTATCCCTGAATTCATAATTAACTCTTCCCAGGTATGAAATCAGACCCCAAAGTGATTTGGAAGAGGTGGAAGAAGACGGGTTGATACTGGCATTGTTTAGAGTTTCAATTAATTGATTATGGAATGAATTAGAAACTGCTGTTAAAATAGTACTCTGGGAGCTTTCCCGTTGATAGGTCGCCCCCAACATCACCTTTAGACGATGAATGTCATTGAAATTGTGATTATAGGTTAAAATATTTGAATTAAGAAGATTTAAGCTTAATGAATGACTTACGCTACCTTCCGTGGAAACCTGCATATCACCAACGCCACCGACAAAGTTATTGTTGGTATTATATTTTACGATGGAACCTATTGATGATTTCAAACTTAGATCATCTGTAAGGTTTAGATTTACATATGCTCTACCGATGTTCGTAAATCTATCAGAATAATACTTCCTACCATAAATATAAGTTAATGGATTAGCTTGTGAAGAAAACCCTGTGGCAACATAGTCATAAGTGCGAGGGTACCTGCCATTTATCTTTTCAGTGCCTACAAAAGGAGGATATTTTGAGAGCGAGTTAATTGTGATCGGTGCCTTACGCCGTTTTGTATAAAACGGATTTAGCTGCGCACCAATATCAATTATGTTACTTACTTTTATGTTTAGATTAGCCCTGAAGCTGTATTTTGTGTAAGAAGTTGTTAGAATTGGCCCTTTATCATTGCTGTAGTTGCCAGAGATGTAATAATTGGTTTTAGAAGAGCCTCCTCTCACTGAGAGGTTATAGTGCTGAATCGGCGAGACTTTAACAACCTGATCCTGCCAGATTGTTTGTGGTAGATCAGCAATTTTGGGATTAAGTTGATAGTTTTGAGGGCGTCTTGGGTCGCCAAAGATCGGAATTGTTGGATCTCCTCCAACCCATACAAGCTCTCGATTTTGGAGCTTCTTAAGGTAATTAAACCACTCATCTCCTGTCATCCAGTCATGGAAGACAATGGGAATCTTCACCCCATAATAGGCATTAAGGTTCAACTCAGGTTTTCCTGCGGTCCCTCTTTTCGTTGTTATCATAATGACCCCCCCCGAGCCCCTGGAGCCATATATAGCGGTAGATGCAGCATCTTTTAACACTTCTATAGACTGTATATCGTTCATGTCTACTTCACTTAGGCTTGCACCGGGAACACCATCAATAACAACCAGAGGAGCATTTCCGGCGCTTATCGAACCCAAACCCCTCACTCTGATGACTGGGTCTGCGCCTGGCGTGGCATCTGGTGTGGTAATGCTTACACCCGAAAGCTTACCCGCTAAAGCAACTCCGACACGGCCGACAGGAATCTGATCCAAGTTTTTATTTTGAATTGTTGAAACTGACCCTGTGAAAGAACTCTTTTTTTGAGTGCCATACCCTACCACGACCACCTGGTTGAGTGAGGAAATATCCTTACTTAATGTTACATCTATTTCCGATAATCCGTTTACGTCAATAGTTTTTTCTTTATATCCGACAAAAGAAAAAACAAGAGAATCGTCAGGCTTTACATTGGATAATTTGTATCGTCCCTCGGCATCCGTAGTTGTGCCTTTGCTAGTACCTTGAACCTGGACAGTTACGCCCGATAATGGCATGTCTTCATTAGTCGATTTAACGGTTCCCGCGACGGTTTGGCCTTTGGCAGTAGTAATAAAGGAAGAGGTCCCCAGAATGATACACAATATCAGAGGGGCTTTAGGGAATAATAACTTCATAAAAGGAAATTAAAACATTACTTATTTATCAATCAATACCGGCAGGTGCTTGTGTACGTACCCATACTCATTGTCGGAAATACCCTTGCTTACAGTTTGCTCCTTTCCCTCCGGAAGAGTCCTATTGTGAATGTAAATAAAGGCGTAGATGGGTTGAAAGGTAACGTACACGACACAATTTAAACGAATATTTTTTATTGACCAAATGTTTTCTCTATTTATTAAAAATTTGCCATGAGAAGGTCAGCCGTGAATGAAAGAAGATACTGAAATAAGTGAGGACGATGGCAGTCAGTCCGTAAAAATTAATGGAATCGTTTGCATGTTAAATAAATGGATTGTACTTTGGCAACCAGATAGAAG
>CAYXRN010000226.1:0-4223 GCA_964467635.1 uncultured Chitinophagaceae bacterium
TAAATAAATTATAAATCATGGATAAGAAAACGATTCGCAGAAAAAAGATTCATTTACATATTCGGCAGCGCCTGTCCGGAACTGCTGACAAGCCCAGGCTTTCGGTTTTTCGCAGCAATAAAGAAATTTACGCCCAGCTGATAGATGATGTAAACGGCCATACGTTGGCCTCTGCGTCTTCCAGGGCCAAAGGTCTGAAATCCGGTAGCGAGGATAAAACAACTGTTTCCAAAAAAGTAGGGCAGGAGCTGGCGACAAAAGCAGGCTCTTTAGGAATTAAACAGTGCGTTTTTGACCGAAGTGGCTATCTTTACCACGGCAGGGTTAAAGCTTTGAGTGAAGGGGCAAGAGAAGGTGGCCTGCAGTTTTAATCGAATTTAATTTTTGAACTGAATATCTAAATAATATAATGGCTAAACAATCAAAACATGCGATAAAAGCAGGCGACCTGGAGCTTAAGGAAAAAGTGGTTTCCATCAACAGAGTTACCAAAACCTCGAAAGGAGGTCGCAGTTTTAGCTTTTCAGCACTAGTAGTAGTGGGTAATGAGAACGGCATAGTAGGCCACGGACTTGGAAAGGCCAAGGAGGTACAGCAGGCTATCGCCAAAGGCATCGATAATGCGAAAAAGAACCTGATCAATGTGCCTATTTTAAATGGAAGTATTCCGCATGATCAATATGCGAAAGTGAGTGCTGCCAAAATATTGATTAAACCAGCTGCCCATGGTACCGGTGTAATTGCCGGAGGTTCTATGCGTGCGGTACTTGAAAGTGCGGGAATCAAAGACGTGTTGGCGAAATCTTTAGGGTCTGCCAATCCGCAAAACGTGGTAAAAGCCACCGTCAAAGCGTTGTCTGAATTACGTGAACCTGTAAAGGTAGCCCAGACGCGCAGCGTTTCTCTGAACAAAGTATTTAACGGATAAAAGACACTTGGCAGTTGATTTTTTGAGCCGCAAGTTTGAATTGCAGGTCGTAAACTTAAGAAAATGGCAAAGATCAAAATTACATTGGTGAAAAGCGCGATAGATCGCCCGGAAAGACAAAAAAGAACGCTTCAGGCCCTGGGTTTGGGTAAAATGAATGCAAGCCGGGAATTGGAAGCTACCCCTCAGGTAGAAGGGATGATTCGTAAAGTAGCCCACCTCCTAGAAGTAGAAAAAGTTTAATTGAGAAAAAAAAGATATTTTAAAAATGGAACTACATACTTTGAAACCTGCAGCAGGTGCAATAAAAAAGAGAAAGCGTATCGGCCGTGGTGAGGCTTCTGGTAAAGGGGGCACCTCCACCAAAGGAAATAAAGGGCAGCAGTCCCGCAGCGGTTACAAATCAAAGATAGGGCATGAGGGTGGACAGATGCCTATCCAAAGGCGTACACCAAAACGGGGATTTAAAAACATCCATCGTATCGCCTATACGGTTTTCAATCTGGGACAGGTGTCTGAACTGGCGGAAAAATACGAATTGACGGAAATTAGCGTTGATACTTTATATGAAAACGGCATCATTGGCCGCAATGACCGCGTGAAAATTCTATCGGATGGGGAACTGAGTGTAAAAGTGGCCTTTAAAGTAAACGCTGCCAGTGCAAAAGCCAGAGAATCAATCGAAAAATCGGGTTCTACTTTAGAACTGATCTAAAAATATACCTATCTTTAACTTGGTTAAAAAGAATTCTTTCCAGTGAAGAAAATAATAACAACAATCCGCAATATCTGGAGCATAGAAGACCTGCGTAAACGAATACTTTATACGTTAGGTCTTATTTTCGTTTATCGTATCGGGTCATTTATTACCCTTCCGGGCTTGGACCCGGTCAAGCTGTCTATGGAGACTTCTTCTACCGGTTTACTGGGATTGTTGGATATGTTTGCCGGAGGCTCTTTTTCCCGCGCCTCTATTTTTGCACTGGGGATCATGCCGTATATTTCTGCTTCTATTGCGATGCAGTTGCTGACCATCGCGGTGCCTTCTTTTTCTAAATTACAAAAAGAAGGGGAAAGCGGGCAACGGAAGATTAATCAATATACCCGCTATCTTACCGTAGTGGTGACGGCAGCGCAGGCCATCGCCTATGTGACCTACCTTAAAACACAATCCGGCCAGGCTATTCTCCCTGAATTTCAGGGGTTGATCTTTTGGTTTTCTACGGTTATCGTACTTACTTCAGGCAGTTTGTTTGTGATGTGGATGGGAGAAAAAATCACCGATAAAGGGATCGGCAATGGTACTTCCCTGCTTATTGAAATAGGTATTATCGCCAGCCTGCCCAATGCGCTCGTTTATGAATGGCAGTCCAAAGCCCTGATGGGCGGCGGGGGACTGCTGATTTTTCTTTTAGAAATTGTTTTTCTCATCGCTGTTGTTGCGGGTTTGGTTGCTTTGGTACAGGGTACCCGGAAGGTACCGGTAAATTACGCCAAGCGTATCGTAGGCAACAGGCAACTGGGGGGCGTACGCCAGTTCTTACCCTTGAAAGTAAATGCCGCCGGAGTGATGCCGATTATTTTTGCCCAGTCTATCATGTTTATTCCAATGGCGTTTTCAGGCTTGGTAACTCCTGGAAGTACGGCGGCAAAGATGGTCCAGACTCTTTCGGATTTTACATCGGTGCCTTATAATATCGTTTATGGTCTGATGGTGATCCTGTTTACTTATTTCTATACTGCACTGATATTTAACCCCACCCAGATGGCCGATGAGATGAAACGGAATAACGGGTTTATTCCCGGAGTAAAACCGGGAAAGGCTACGGCCAATTACATTGGTACTATCATGGATCGGATTATGCTGCCCGGCGCGTTTTTCCTCGCTATTGTAGGTATTCTGCCCGGGTTTGCCAATGCACTGAATATCAACCAGCAGTTTGCTATTTTCTTTGGGGGAACTTCCATGCTGATTATCGTAGCTGTGATATTGGATACCCTGCAGCAAATTGAGGGCCATCTGCTTATGCGCCATTACGACGGATTAATGAGTAAAGGCCGAATTGCCGGGAGAACCGCAGGAGCGGGAATATCGATGTAGCATTATATCATGAGCATTTATTATAAATCGGCGGATGAAATTGAACTTATGCGTAAAAGCGCGCAGCTGGTATCTCAAACGCTGGCAGAGGTAGCTGCTTTTCTCAAGCCCGGGATGACTTTGTTGGAGATCGATAGGCTGGCAGAGGATTTTATTATAAGCCATGGGGCGGTACCTTCTTTCAAAAATTACCATGGATTTCCGAATGCGGCGTGCATTTCAGTTAATGAGGCCGTAGTGCACGGCATTCCCAGTGACTACCCCTTAAAGGATGGAGATATTGTGTCGGTGGATTTGGGTGTGATTCTTAATGAGTTTCATGGGGACAGTGCCTATACTTTTGCCATAGGAGAAGTAAATGCGGATGTCCTTACCCTTTTGCGGGATACCAAAGACGCCCTCTATAAAGGCATTGCGCAGGCAGTAGTGGGAAACAGAATAGGGGATATTTCTTTTGCCATTCAACAACACACCGAAAAGGAACGTGGATACGGGATTGTCAGAGAATTGGTGGGCCATGGTTTGGGGCGCGATTTGCACGAAGATCCGCAAGTGCCCAATTACGGCAAGCGTGGAAAGGGCCGGAAGCTGAAAGAAGGGCTGGTCATTTGCATCGAACCCATGATCAACCTCGGAGGTAAAGAGGTGGCCTACAAAGAAGACGGCTGGACCGTTGTCACCCGGGATGGCTCTGTTTCAGCGCATTTTGAGCATGTCGTATGGGTAAAAAAAGGGGCTGCCGAAATCTTGTCGGATTTTGAACCGATTGAAAAGGCTGAAAACGCCAACCAGGCATTGAATAGCCATTATTAAAAAAATGCTATCAAAACAGAAAATTGTCTATCTGAATATAATTGTCTATCTTTGCACTCTTTTAGAAAGTTATGGCAAAACAGGCATTAATCAAACAGGACGGAACGATTGTAGAATCATTGTCTAATGCGATGTTTCGGGTTAGATTGGAGAATGATCACGAAATTGTAGCAACGATATCGGGAAAAATGCGGATGCATTATATCCGTATTTTACCTGGAGATAAAGTGAGCGTAGAAATGAGCCCCTATGATTTAACCAGGGGGCGTATTATATACCGGTATAAGTAAGAATTTTAAAGCAACATTAAATGAAGGTCAGAGCATCCATTAAAAAAAGAAGCAGCGATTGTATTATTGTACGTCGCAAAGGTAAATTGTA
>CAYXRN010000227.1:0-4201 GCA_964467635.1 uncultured Chitinophagaceae bacterium
TTAAGCAAAAACGGGATGAGGCGTTGCCATTAGTAAGTCTACGACCCCCGAAGCCTAACCCATCGTCTCTGGCGTGGGTGGGTAGTTCACAAGAAGACGGTCTAGCGGTTTCGCATGGAGTATTATTCTCAATAACTTTAAAGACTGTCTACTTGTTTTTATGCAGTAGACCTTATCTGTTAGGGCTTTTCCAGGATAATACGTGAATCGACTTTTATGTAGTCGTATTGATGTCGCTAATGTCCCCCTTCATTTGAATTCTACCGATCCAGTTTAAGTGGAATTATAAAAGAAAATAAATCCATCTTAGATAATTGAAATGATACATCCAGGTTGAACTGCTGAAATATTATTATATAAATTACATTTTAAGCAATAAGAAGCCGCTAAGGCTCCCAATCAGGATGATAATAACTGTATTCAGTTTTTTGGTAAACAGTGTTAGCGCAAGACATAGCACCAAGATTATTACGCCTTGCCATTTTTGTACCGAGGCAGTAAGCAAATGAAGCCCGACAACTGCTATAATGGATATAGATGCCGCGCTAAGTCCATCTAAAAAAAGTCGAAGCTTTTGATTTGTTCTGGCTGATGATAGTACCCGGTGTAAAAACAGAGAAATGAAAAAAGAGGGTAAAAAAATAGACAATGTGGCAATTATTCCACCCCTTGTCCCGTCAATGATATATCCTGCAAAGGTAGCGCTCGAGAGAATGGGACCCGGCGTAATTTGACCCACGGCAATAGCATCCATCAACTGATGGCGGGTTAGCCACTGATTCTTTCTTACCAAAGATTCGTCCATATAGGCAAAAAGCACATAACCGCTACCATATAGCACCGCGCCTATTTTTAGAAAAATAAAGAAAAGTTTATTATCCGAAAACCAGCTGCCTATTTGCAGAAGTAAGGGGGTGAAAAACAGGCCGGTAAATACGTGCAATCTTTTTTCTTTGAAGGTACGAGCAAAATAGTAGACTATTCCGGCGCCAATGATCAATAGTACCTCGCTGATGCCATAAAGGGAACCTGCAAAAATTAAAATGCACAAGACAATAAGGATCGTGTTATTTTTTAAAGTTATACTCCAGAGACGGAATACGGTGCCGATAAGCAGAGCGGTTATCGCAGGTCTCAGACCAAAAATAAAATCCTGAACGTTGGGAAGCGTACTGTATTTTTGGTAAAAATAGCCGAAAAGCAAGCAGATGACCATGGCGGGCATGATATAGCAGACTCCGGCAACGATCAATCCCATACGGCCACCCCGCTCTTTTCCGCAGTGCATTACGATTTCAACGGCATTAGGGCCAGGAATAATATAAGACGTGCTAAGCACATCTATAAAATGCTGGTAGTCGATCCACTTTCGCCTGATCACCATTTCATTTTCTATAGTGGTCACCATACCTGCAATGCCGCCAAATCCTATTGTTCCCAACTTTAGACTGGAAACAGCGATTTCTTTTATTTTCTTCGTTTTACTTTCTTCGATATTTTGTTCAGTCTTTTCAGCCATTTCTGAAAACATATTTCATTATAACAGGTGTGCAAAGTGCAAAACAAGCGGATTTTTTACAGTTTCTCGGTTACACGTTTAGCGGAAATTACTGCACCTTCCATGTACCCCGGGAATGTAGTAGCTGTCTCGGTACCTGAAAAAAACAGCCTGCCATTCAGATAGCTTTGCTGCAATAATGGATGTCCATTGTTTTGGTGAGGCCAATGTACATCCTGCTTCCCTCCCGATATATATTCATCGGTCCATATTTTATCGAAATAAGCTATAGGCTCACATGCTTTTTCTCCTAATAATTCTCTCAACTGCTTCAGTACAAATTCTCGTCTTACCTCCTGCGAATACGATGCTGCTCCGCCGCTGAGAAAGCCGGTAAACCCAAATTTATTTTCTTCGAAATTAGTGTGGTCGTACATTTCTGTAATTATTCCCGCATGACTATACAGCATTCCTGAATAACCTTCTTCTCTCCAGAAAGGTGTTGTATATTCTAATCCAAACTTTATACTTCCTGCCATCCAGGTCTGAACGCCGGGTAACAAATGGGAAATATCTTCTGGTATTTCCGGATCAAAGCGTACCGAAGAAGAAATTAATTGTGGGGGTATACAAAAAACGACTTTTTTGGCGTCAAAACGTCGTCCATCCCGGGCTTCTGCAACAAGATGATCCTCCTGTTGGCTGATCGAATTTACTTCCGTGTTGAGGTGGATGTTCTTTTGGGATAGTTTGTCAGCCAGTGAACCTATCAGCATTTGCGTTCCTCCGGCAAGTCTATAGGAGGGCGTATCCGCTTCGGGAACAAAAAATGTTTGTGGCGGTTCAAAAGATTTAGTTTGAAAGAGCGATTTTCCTTTAGCGTATTGCGGATATATCCTCAGACCTAGCTCCTCAATCAGCGCTAACAAAGCGGAGTGTATATCTGAGAACCAGGTAGCACCTATTTCCAATGGCGTTTGCAACACCCCTTGTACGGTTTGTATCCTTCCCCCTAATCTTGGTGACGCCTCTAAAATAGTATAATTTATATCTTTTTGGGCTAAGAAATAGCCTAATGTGAGGCCGCTTAACCCTCCGCCTATGATTACAATTTTTTCTCTTCTGTCCTTTAGCATTTTATTCTATCCTGAGCTTTTATTGGGCAAAATTCCTCATTTATGCTAATTTAGTTGGTGTTTAAATCGGAAATTAAAGGGTAATTATCGGAAATCTGTAAATAGCAGAGCAAAAAAGAATGATTACATTTGTAAAGAATAAACCTATTGCGATTTAGGGCGAAATATCGGCATGGAAAATCGAAGGTACGCCCCTACCAGGATAAATGTATGATATGTCAAAGGATAATGCCACAACAATTAAAGAATACCACCTTAACAGGCACCAACCGCATAAGCTGCAATTTAATATCTATGACTTAAATGACTATTTAAAAAAAGACAGAATTAACACAATCAAACCCCACATCCATAGCTTTTACCAGATCATTTGGTTCAAAAGTGGGAGAGGAAAACATGTCGTAGACTTTAAGGAATATGAGGTCTTCGATAATGCCATTTTTTTAATTTCAAAAAATCAGGTTCATCGCTTTGTCCTAGACACAGCCTTTAATGGATTGTTGATTCATTTTAATGAAACATTTTTTTTACAAAATGATAATGATGCGGATGCCTTGTTGAAATACGATCTGTTTCACGACGCTTATCAGACGCCTTGTTGTCGAATTGGAAAAGATATAGCACTCATTCTTGACGAATATATTTTACAAATTAGAAGGGAATTAATGAATAGTAACCCATTTAGGAAGGAGGATTTGTTGCGAATCTATCTGAAATCTTTTCTTATCCAGGTCCAACGGAAGAAAAATACTCCAGACCAGAATAAAACGAACAGTTTGATAGAAAGAAAAAGGGTCCGGCTGATTAAATTTATAAATTTAGTAGAAGATAATTATCGTAAAGGACTTACTGTAACAGAATATGCCGCTTTACTTTTTATTTCATCCAGGAGCCTGTCGGATCTGACCGGACAGTTACTAAATAAAACACCCTCTCAGATCATTCAGGAACGTATCATATTGGAGGCACAGCGATTACTAATTTATTCCAATTTAAATATTAGCCAAATTGCTTATCAGTTGGGATTTGATGACTCTTCCTACTTTGTAAAGTATTTTAAGAAACATACTAATGCCTCTCCTTCTGAGTTCCGGAAGCTGATCTTTTAGATTTGTAGTTTTTCGTTCGGTACCTGCAGTTGTAAGGATTTCGTGTTAAGAAGAATGTATCTTGATGTCAAAGGCTTATCACGATAGCTGTTACAATGGGATTAATGGTATAAGAATAATAGCCTCATATTTTGAAAGCGCCTTTGGCATTAACTCAGACAATTCTTATCAGGTTTATGCGATTTTAAGCGGTATGTTGTGAAGACCCTTTTTTTTAATCCATTTCCCGACCACAGGCAAAGTTTCCAATTCGGCTTTTCCCCTAAGTAATACGAAAAACAGGTAAAGAACAATTAAACCGGTGGCCGCGATGAGGTGGATACCCAGAGAGGGCATTATAAGTGAAATAAAAGAAAGAAAACGAAATACGAATCCACATAAAAAAGAAATTTATCGAAAGTTTTGAGAAATGTAATATCTTTAGGCCTGGAATTTAACAATAATTGTGGATGAAAAGA
>CAYXRN010000228.1:0-4152 GCA_964467635.1 uncultured Chitinophagaceae bacterium
ACGAGTTTAAGAAAAACAAGCATCGCAGTTTGATGTTTGGTTTTTTGACTTTTATCTTCCCTTTCGTGATCGGCATTCTCGCCTGCCATTTTCTGCTTGATTTCAACTATCTTTCTTCTATTTTGGTAGCCAGCATGTTCTCTACCCATACGCTTGTTTCCTATCCCATTACAAGCAAGCTGGGGATCGCTAAGAATCAGGCTGTTGCCATTGCCGTGGGCGGGACTATTATTACGGATACAGCCGTATTGTTGATTTTAGCGGTGATCACAGGAGCGGACAAAGGAACCCTAAATGAGGAATTTTGGCTCAGGTTAGGCATATCCCTGGCTATTTTTGTAGCGATTGTTTTCTTTCTTTTTCCCTTAATAGGAAGATGGTTTTTTAGAAATATCAAAGGCGATAATGTGTCGGAATACATATTCGTTTTGGCCATGGTATTTTTGGCCGCGTTTCTCGCTGAGCTTGCCGGTGTGGAAGCGATCATCGGGGCCTTCCTCGCCGGTCTGGCGCTCAACCGCCTTATACCACAGACTTCTCCGATTATGAACCGGATTGAGTTTGTTGGAAATGCCTTGTTCATTCCGTTTTTCCTGATCGGGGTAGGGATGTTGGTTGATTTACGGGTTTTACTTCAGGGGCCGGCGGCCCTGATTGTTGCCGGTGTGCTGATTGTAGTGGCTTTCGCGGGAAAGTGGATCGCCGCTTTCCTCACGCAAAAAATATTTAAATATTCCAAACTGCAACGGAATGTTATTTTTGGTCTGACAAGCTCTCATGCTGCTGCTACACTGGCAGTGATTTTAGTGGGGTATAATATTGATCTGGTCAATGAAAGCACACTGAACGGTACGATCATTCTTATTCTGGTAAGCTGCCTGCTTTCCTCCTTTATTACAGAAGATGCCGGCAGAAAGCTGGCGATCCAGGAAAGTGAAGTGGCGCCGGTAAGCCAGGAGGGGGTCGAACGGATCCTGGTTCCGATTTCCAATCCCGATACAATTGTCCAACTGATGGATTTCGCGATTATGATACGCGACGGAAAATCAGCGGCGCCTATTTACTCCCTTACCGTGGTAAAAGACAATGAAGAAGCGGCGGAGCATGTTCCCTTGAGTAATAAAATGCTGGAGGAAGTCGTCAAGCACGCTTCCGGGACGGATAGTGAAGTACAGGCCATCACCCGCATTGACCTGAGTGTGGTCAGCGGCATCACCCGCGCGATGAAAGAGCTCATGGCCAGCGACCTGATCATGGGATGGAGCAAACGCATCAGTACCACCGACCGGCTTTTTGGCACGAAGATAGGCTCGTTGTTAGGCAGCGTATGGAAGAATATTTATGTCTGTCATTTCGTTCATCCCATCAGTACCGCCAACCGGATGATTGTGGTCATGCCGGAATACCTGGAATATGAAATCGGATTCAGCCATTTGGTACAAAAGATACATGTGTTGGCCCTGCAGGCCGGAGTGCATATTTTGCTCTATAGTACAACCAAGACGCACAAAGTGCTGTTGGTGGAACTGGAAAAACTCAAATCTTCGATAAAAGTCCAGCACGTTTTATTTGAACACCCGGAGGATCTTTACCTGGTGCGGCGGAAAATTACAAAAAACGACCTACTCATGGTCGTAAGTGCCAGAAAAAGAACCATCTCATATGAGCCTTACCTGGATAATATACCTTCCAAACTGAATAAATATTTTTCTGAAAATAACTACATTCTGATATATCCTGAACAACATGCGATGTCGATGCGGGATATCAGCATTCATCCGGAGGATATCAACCTGGTACCGATACAAGAGCAATTGGAAAACCTTACCCGCATCAGTCGTGCGGTAAGAAAGATGTTCCATGCCAAGGAGCAGGAAAAAGGAGCGGAAGCAAATAAAAAGAAGGACGATTCAGCGTCCCCGAATACGGGGAACTGACGACCCTACCTCGGCGTATACCGGGATTGTTTACTGATTTAACAACTTGAAATAGGCTTCATATAATTCCGGAGCTTCTTCTTTTAATTGCTTTCGGTAAGGCATAGCGGCTTTTCTGTCTCCGTTTTGTACGCAGCCGTGGGCCTGTTGAAGCAGTCTGTAGGCTTTCAGGGCGCTTTGATGGTGTGCATTGCAGGCGGGTACGTCATTGTTGCCCTTCACGAAGGGGACCAGCCCCCTGATCCATCCATAGGCCGGCGCCATCTCCGGGCCGAATTCAATGATGATTTTTTTTAACGCGTCATTTTTTATTCTATCGATCATGACTTTGTCAGGTGCAAACAGCAGGCCGGAAATGTAGGTTTTGTTGGCCTTCCCTTTGCCGTTATTCAACCACTGCGCCTGCCCCTGGAGGTAGCGTAATTGCGGTTTCTCCGGGTGACGTTGGATAAAAAAAGTGATAAAGGATTCTGCCTCCAGATAATCTTTGAGCGCTAAAAGTTCATCGAAGGCGGTTTCAATGAGATTGAATGAAATATCTTCCCGCTGCCGGATGTTGTCGGAGATCCATTGAAGCAAGTTATTTTTGAAACTGTTTATCTTTGGCGTAAAAGGATAATCTTGGTAATCTTTCAGCAAGGTTTCCAGAGTCATTGTTTCAGCTTGGATACGCGTTTGCCAATATTGAGCCGCTTCTAACGCTTTTCGGGCATCCTCCAGCCCGTATGGGCCCCTGAGTGCCAGATTAAATTGATGGATAGCGTCGTCCATTTGTAAGACGGAGAGGAAATGAAGCCCTTTTTCCAAATGCAGATTGTCCCATAGGGTGGCTTGTGTAGCTGTCATTTTGATCGATTATGAAGATGAAAGTCAAAGATACTATCTTTGATACGAAGCGAAAAAAGGAATGCGGATCCACCGACTGTTCATCGAATTGTACCTTTGGCTAAAAATTCAAAATGACATATTTCGAAACCGTCAATTACCTCTACCAACGGCTGCCCATGTTTAGCCGGGTGGGGGCGTCGGCTTTTAAAAAAGACTTGACGAATATAAACGCACTCTGTGAGGCGGTCGGTAATCCGCAGCGCCAATTTAAAAGCGTGCATGTAGGAGGGACGAACGGAAAAGGGTCGGTCAGTCACCTGCTCGCGGCTATTTTCCAAGCGTCCGGTTATAAAACAGGTCTCCATACTTCTCCCCATTTGCTGGATCTCCGGGAGCGTTTCAGAATAAACGGAGATGTGGCGCCGGAGTCTTTTGTAGTCGATTTTGTAGAAAAATACCAAGGGCTTATCGCTGCGGTTAAACCTTCTTTTTTTGAGATTACCGTCTGGATGGCATTTTTATGGTTTGCCGAAAATCAGGTCGATATCGCCATTGTAGAGGTGGGCCTGGGCGGACGATTGGACAGCACCAATGTTTTATCCCCCGTGTTGTCTGTTGTTACCAATATCGCCCTGGAACACACGGCTTTTTTGGGCGATACACGAGCGAAGATCGCAGCGGAAAAAGCCGGGATCATCAAGTACCGGGTCCCTGTGGTAATAGGAGAGTCGGATGTGCAAACAGCGCCCGTATTCAAGAAAAAAGCCGAACAAGAAGAGGCACCGATGTATTTCGCCGATCAGCTTTACAGGGCTACGCAACTTGCGGTTCATCCGTATGGACAACGGGTGAAGGTGGAACAGTGCCAAGGAGGAAAGACCGCTGTTTTCGAATTGGATATGGGCGGGAACTATCAATTGCCGAACCTGCAAACCGCTTTATGCGCTGTGATGGTGTTGCGTGTGCAGGGCTGGAATCTTTCCCCTGTTCATGTTAAACAGGCACTGGCCCAGGTCAGGCAGCGCACCGGATTGCGGGGGCGATGGGAGGTTTTGGGCCGGGCGCCACTTGTTGTAGCGGATGTAGGTCATAATGTAGCAGGATTAAGACAAGTAATCAACCAGGTAGCCACCCGGGCGTATAAACGGTTGTTTATGGTAACAGGATTTGTACGGGATAAAAATGTGGAGGAGATGATCGAGCTGTTGCCGGCCGAAGGGGTTTATTTCTTTTGTCAGGCGGATAACCCACGCGCCATGCCAGCGGAAGAAGTGAAGCGATTAGCGGATAAAAGGGGATTAAAAGGAACAGTCTGGCCGACGGTATCTTTAGCTTTTGAAGCCGCCCGGAAAAAAGCCGAAAAAGAAGATGTGATTCTTATAAGCGG